>NZ_AQOK01000061.1:0-16791 GCF_000364645.1 Xanthomonas sp. SHU 308
CCCGCGCTGGCCGCCGCTTCGGAAGGGAACCCGGTAAGGCAAAAGCAACAACCAAAGCAACGGCAACGGCAACGGCAACGGCAACGGCAGTAGCCATTATGGAGCTGCAAGCCCCGCGTAGGAGCGGCTTCAGCCACGACGAACGAAGCCGCGATGGTCTAAAGACCCCACGTGCGCCTCGCGCCCTATCTTCCTCCAAGATTCGTCCTCCAATGGCAGCAAACGCTTCACGCGCCAGCCTGCCGTGTCCAGCAAGGGCAACATCCAACCTGCCGCCAGCCACCGCAGCCCAGCCGGCGCTCGGGCTAAGATGCGCGCGGTGACCACCTGCGCCCGCTCCCGCTAATGTCCGGCATCCCGGCCGCCGTGCCGACGCCCCCGCCGTCGCTGCAACAGCAGACGCAGCGCCTGCTCGCGCAGGTGCAGCAGGCGCAGGCGCGCCAGGCGCAGGCCGATGCGGAGGTGGAGCGGCATCTGCCGGCGGTGGAGCAGGCGGTGGCCGCGATCCGGCGCCGGTTCGCTGCGCACGCCAGGATCGCGGCTCGGGCGGCGGTACGGCGCGAGCGCCGCCGCGCCTGGGGACCGGCGCTGCAGCTGCGGCCGCTGCTGCCGGACTGGCGCTGGCGCGCGGCCTTGATCGGCATGCTGGTGCTGGTCCTGCCGTGGACCAGCGCACACTGGCTGGGCGAGACGCGCAGCTTCCTGGTCTGGTGGCGCCAGGTCGGCCTGCACGGCGATGGCGGCCTGCTGCTGCAAAGTCTGCTGCCCTCGCTGCTGGCGTACGGTCTGCTGGTCGTCATCGGCGCGCAGTTGCTGGCCTGGCACCACAGTCATGTCGAGCGGCGCGCGCTGCGGACGTTCGCACGCATGCCGCTGGCGCTGGTGCAGGTGGCCGATGCCGCGCAGCACGATCCAGGATCGACGTATCCGGTGACCCGGGCGCCGTGGCCGCAGCGCGCCCTGCACAGCCGTTGGACGATGTCGGCCACGCATGGCGATCTGTCCGGTGCGCGCCTGCTGGCCTTGCACGACGGCAGCGAGGACCCGCGCCTGCAGGCGCTGATCGTGCTGCCCGATGCCCGCCATGCAGCGGCCCTGATCCTCCTCGACGCCGATCTGGCCGCCGACGCTCCGCCGTCGCTGCAATCGCTTGCGCTGTCACTGGCCGAAGACGCCGCCGTCGATGTCGCGCCGATCGCCGCGCTGCACGACCACGTGCAGGCCTGGGAGGTCGCGCGCGGCCAGCAACGCGCGCTGCAGCAGCGGCTGCAGAGCCTGGATGCGGTGCAACGGCACTGGGCCGACGTCGCGCTGCCCGACGCCACGCTCGACCAGATCTTGAAGCTGGTGGACCTGTTCGTGTCCGGGCGCCAGCCGGCGCCCAAGGGCATGCTCCTGCACGGGCCGCCGGGCACCGGCAAGACCCTGATCGCGCGCAAGCTGGCGCGCCACGCCGGCTGCCATTTCGAGGCGCTGGGCGTGGCCGACCTGAAGGCTGCGCACGTCGGTCACACCGGCCCCAAGGTGCAGGCGATCTGGCAGCGCTGCCGCACTCATGCGCCAGCGATCCTGTTCATCGACGAATGCGAGAGCGTGTTCGCGCGCCGCGGCGGCGCCGACAGCGACAGCTTCGGCGCCGAACTGGTGCAGACCTTTCTCGCCGAATGGGACGGCTTCCATGCCGCGCACGGCCAGGTGCTGGTGATCGGCGCGACCAACCGCCCGGCGCTGCTGGACGACGCGATCCTGTCGCGCTTCACCGCCAGCATCGCCGTCGGCCTGCCCGATGCCGCGGCGCGCGCGCGCATTCTCGGCGCCGAACTGCGGGGTGCCGGTTTCGCGCTGGAGCCGGACGCGCAGGCAATCGCCGACAGCACCGGCCTGTCCGGTCGCGACCTGCACACGCTGGTCGCGCGCGTCGCCGCCGAGTGCGTGGACGGTACGCTGGACAACGCCACCCTGCTCGCGCACCTGCGCGCGCTGCGCGGCAAAGGCTCCACTGCCGTCGCCACGCTCGGCTGGGACGACATCGTGCTGCCGGCGGCCACCGTCGAGGAGTTCGTCGGCCTGGGCAAGGAACTGCGCAATGCCGAGACCCTGGCCACGCTCGGCGTGCCGGTGCCGCGCGGGATCCTGATGGTCGGCCCGCCGGGCACCGGCAAGACCCAGGTCGCACGCATCCTCGCCAGCCAGTCGGGCCTGGCCTTCATCGCCCTGAGCAGCGCCGACCTCAAGGCCGGCTACCTAGGCCAGTCCGGCCAGCGCGTGCAGGCCGCGTTCGAGCGCGCGCGGGCGCAGGCGCCGTGCATCGTGTTCGTCGACGAACTGGACATCGTCGCGCCGGCGCGCGGTGCCGACGGCGACGACGCCTTCACCCGCGAGATCGTCGGCCAGCTGCTGCAGGAGCTGGACGGCGTCGCCAGCCACGCGGGCCAGGTGTTCCTGCTGGCCGCCAGCAACCATGCCGCCGCGATCGACCCGGCGCTGCTGTCGCGGCTGGACCGGCAGATCGTCATCGCCCTGCCCGACCACGCAGCGCGCGCCGCCATCGTGGCGCGCCTGCTGCGCGGCAAGCCGCTGGACCTCGACGCCGACGCCGCGGCGGCCTGGATCGCCGAGCGCAGCGAAGGCCACTCCGGCCGCGACCTGCAGAACTGGATCAGCCGCGCGATGCGTCGCGCCGTTCGCCGCACCTTGCAGCACAGCGACGATGCGTCCGGCACGCGACTGCAGTGGGACGATCTGGTCGAGACGGCGAACGTGACGATGTAAACACCTCGCAGGAAGAGGCAAGCACGGGGTGCGGAACCAGGAGTGCTGGCTGGAGTCCCTGTGGGAGGGGCTTCAGCCCCGACGCCAGGATTCACACAGAACCCATTTGCCACGGCGCACATCTCAACAACAGCGCAAGACCCAGTACAGAAGCTCTGACGTCCACACAACGCCCACGCTGGCATCATGCGGGCGACCCCACGGGACCGCAGCACGTGACCCACACCCCCTCATCCCCGCCGCCACGCGCCGAAGCCATCGTCGTGATGGGCGTGTCCGGCAGCGGCAAGACCAGCGTTGCCCAGGCACTGGCGGCCCACTACGGACTCACCTTCCTGGACGCGGACGACTTCCACAGCGCCGCCGCCAAGGCGCAGATGGCGCACGGCATCCCGCTCAGCGACGCGCAGCGCGCGCCCTGGGTGGCCACCTTGGCGCAGCGCCTGCGCGCATCGGTCGATGCCGGGCAGAGCGTCGTGCTGGCCTTCTCCGGCCTGCGCAAGGCGCACCGGCAGCAGCTACGGGACACCGGCGTGCCGATGCGCTTCGTGTTCCTGCACGCGGCCGCGCATGTCATCGCCGAGCGCCTGGCCGCGCGGCATGGCCATTTCATGCCACCGGTGCTGCTGCAAAGCCAGCTCGACACGCTGGAACTGCCACTGGACGAGGCCGACGTGATCTCGGTGGACGTGGACGCACCGTTCGCCACGGTTGTGGCCGATGCCATCACGCAACTGGATGCGAGCGCCGCGAGCGCCTAGCGTGTGCCTTGTCGGCATACCCTCAGCCATGCGCCCGTTTGTGGCGTTGGTGACGCAGGTTGCCCATCGTAGGAACGGCGTCAGCCGCGACGAACGAAGCGAGGTTCCCTGAGGAAATGCGTTCGTCTCCGAGCCAAAGCGCCTTCCGTCACCACCGCATTGAGGCCTTTCACTCGTGACGGCGGGCGAGGCGCTGATCTTTTTGCAGCGTGTAGTGCGACGATGCCTACAAGCGCCGCGCTACCCGCGGCGCTTCGCCCGACTTACCACGAAGCGCGACACGTTCGGCTCGTCGGGCACATGCCAGCGCCACGGCGCGTCCATCGCCTTGCTGATGCCGATCCGTGTGGTGACGACCGGCGTGGTCGGCGGCGGCGTCCCGTCCTGTCCCAGCCATAGGCGCGACTGCCGCGTGGTCAGGTCCAGCCCGTTGTCCGCACCCGTAACACCCAGCGCCTTGGCCAGGCGCCCCGGCCCACGGGTGAGATCGGCGGCGCGCGCGGCACCGCGTGCCGACTGCATCGCCTCGATCCCGGCCACAGGCGCCAAGGCGCGGATCAGCACCGCGTGCCCCGGCGCGCCACCGCATACCGCATTGAGCGCCCAATGCATGCCGTAGATGAAGTACACGTACAGATGCCCGGGCGGGCCGAACATCACCCGCGTGCGCGGGGTCATGCCGCGGAACGAGTGCGCCGCCGGATCCTCTGCACCACGGTAGGCCTCCACCTCGACAATGCGCCCGCAGCGACCGTCGGCTGTGACAAGCAGCTTGTTCAACAGCTCCGGCGCCACCACGCGGGCATCGCGCGCATAGAACGCACGCAGCAAGGGCTTGGCGACAAGCAACTCCATGCGATCAGTCTAAGCCCTGCAGCGAGGTCGGGTCGTGAGCCACCACCGGTGCATCCGCATCTCCACGGTCTCAATCGAACACGCCATCTCGCCGACCGTACCGCATGCTGCAGCTTGTGGGAGGGACTTCAGTCCCGACGCATGGAGTCTCCAGGACCAGGATCATTGTCCTGGTCCCCCGATCGCGGCAGCGCAGCTCGGTGAGCGGCGGCGGTCCTGTATCGAGGCATCAGCGCGGGTACAAAGCATGTTCGTCGCTGTGACGGCGACCAGACCATGCCGCATCCGCATCAGGGTACAGGGCACATCACATGCCCTGCCCAATTCCGCTCGAATCAACGACAAACGGCGCCCGCATCCTCAACCTGCCCACTCACTCCTGCGGAACGTTCAACTCCTTCAGCAATTGCGGCGCCGGATACACCTTGGCCATCAACCAGCGCAGATAGCGCATGTCCACATGGATCGCACGCTTGTAGTGCGGGTCGTACCACCAACTGGCGCTGACCGCCTCCCAGTTGCTGTCGAAGTTCAGCCCGATCAATTCGCCGCGCGCATTGAGCACCGGCGAACCGGAGTTGCCGCCGGTGGTGTCCAGGTTGGTCAGGAAGTTCACCGGCTGCGTCTTCGACTGCGGATCGACCGTGCTGCCAAAATCGCCCTTGGCGATCGCCGCCAGCAGCGGCTTGGGTGCATCAAACGGTTCCTTGCCGGTGTTCTTCTCGACGATCCCGGCCACCGTGGTCAGCGGCGCGAAGCTGACCGCATCGCGCGGCGCCAGCGGCTCGACGCGGCCATAGCTGATCCGCAGCGTGCTGTTGGCGTCCGGATACACCGCACGACCCTGCTGCTTGCGCCACGCGAACAGCGCACGCATGTAGGCCGGGCGCAGCCGCAACTGCTCGCCCTCGCGTGCCTTGCGTTCGTCGTCCAGCCTCTGCTGTGCCGGCACCAGCGTGGCGGCCAGCGCCAGCAACGGATCGGCCGCAGGCGCCCTGCCTTCGCGCGCAGCGGCGAAGCGCGACAGCCGCTCGGCCTCGGTGCCCAGCGCCGTGCCGGCATAGGCCTTGTCCAGCGCCGCCTGCAGTTGCGCCGGAGTCCGCCCGAACGCCGCATCGAACTCCGGTACCCGCTGCGCATCCGGTAGCTGCTGGTAGCGCGTCAGCAGCGTCGTCAGCAGCGCCTTCTCCACGCTCGGCGAATAGCGCCGCTGCACCTGCTTGAGCATGCCCTCGATCAGTGCCAGGTCGCGCTGCTGGTAGCCGCTCTCGCGCCGATCGTCCGGCTTGCCCGCCTCCAACCGCAGCCGCTCCAGCGTCAGCGCCGAACGCAGTGCCTGGGTCTGCGTGGCGATCAAGCCCAGCAGCAGATCGCGCTCGCGCAGCGCCGAGGCCTGGCCAAGTACCTTCTGCAGCGCCGCGATATCGCGCGCATCGCTGCCGCGGGTCGCCGCAAGCATGCCGCGCTCGTCCTCCGCACGCAGCCGCACCGCATCGCTGCGCTGCAGCCCTTCCAGTTCACCGGCGGCCCGCTTACGGTTGTTCTTCAGCGACTGCAGCTGTGAGGCGTAGCGCGTGCGCGCTTCCGCGTCGGCCTTGCCCGATGCTTCGATCACCTCGATCAACTGGTCCAGTACCGCTACCCGCTGCGGCAGCGTCGCCTCCACCTGCTCGGCGAACTCGGCCGCCGTGCGATGCCGGTAAGTGATGCCGGGGTAACCGGCCAGCATCGCGAAATCCCCAGCCTTCGGCCCATCCGTGGCGATCTGCAGATGCGCCGGCGGCTGGTAGGGCATGTTGTCGGCGCTGTAGTCCGCCGGCTTGCCGTCCTTGCCCACGTACGCGCGCAGCAAGGTGAAATCGCCGCTGTGCCGCGGCCACATGAAGTTGTCGATCTCGTCGCCGTAGTTGCCGATCGCCCGCGGCGGCGCATATACCAGGCGCACGTCGCGCAGCTCCAACTGGCGGATCCGGTAGAAATCGCTGCCGTAATACATGTTGGCCACGCTGCAGCGCACCCCGGCCTCGCGCTCGCAGTCGGCGACGATCCGCTTGCTCGCCGCATCCACCGCATCGTAGTAGGCGCGCCCGGTCTTGCCCTTGGCCGACCCCAGCACCTGATCGGTGACCTTGTCGAAACCCACCGTCACCAACACCCGGAAGTCCGGATTGGCTGCTCGCTCGTCGGCCCGGTTCCGCGCAATGAACCCGTTCTCGATCAGGTTCTCCTTGGCGGAGGTGTTGTACTGGATCACCCCGTAGGCGACGTGGTGATTGGTCAACAGCAACCCGTCCCCGGACACGAACGCCCCGGTACCGCCCCCGACCTTCACCACCGCACTCAATGGTGGCTGGGTCACCTCCGCCAACGTCTGTGGATCGCCCTGGAAGCCAGCCTCGTGCAGCGGCTTGGCCAGCTCCGGCATCTGCGACGGCATCCACATGCCTTCGTCGGCGTGGGCAGTGGTGGTGAGGGCTAGGCTTAGAGTGAGAGATGCGGCAAGGCAGTTGGGCAAGGGCATGCAGAGGTCAAGGCAAAGAACATGACCGCGACCTTAGCCGGCCAATGCGATCGCAGCAACCAAGACGCCGATCCATTCATCGGTGGGTGTGATTTTTACCAAGAAAGATCCAGAATGCTTGAGACAAAAAATAGCGCAGGGTCAGCTCACTTCCTAAGCCCCTATACACAAATTCCTGCTATTAATAAATGAACCCGACCCCATTACTCCGCAAGAAAATGCACTATGACCCCTGTTCTCCTTACCTGTTCTCCTAAGCGTTGCCCAAAGCCAAGCAGCGAGCGATTTTTCAGGTGCTGGATTCGATCATCGCTGCGCATCAGTAGCCACACAAGACAACCCAAAAAACAACAAGGCCCGCAGCGACGCGGGCCTTGTCGTGACCGTGCCGAAATCATCCAACAAGTTCTTTAGTCGGCATTTCGCCTCTTAAAGCACCACACCTTCTCGATGTAGATCGAGCCGGCTGGCTTCTCGCCGCCACGCCAAACATATATCCCTGAAACATCCACTGAGAAAACTCTAATCGCACGGTCTGAAAGTTTTCCTTCCACAGCAACATCGAAACGCCGTATACTCTCCACATCCAATTTTGACTCTTCAGCGTCAAATGGGATGACAACCACTGAGGGGCATTTCGGATCAGTGATTACGCTTCGCTCTAGCAGATCACTGGTAAAAATCGCTCGGACTCGTACTTGCGCTCCGCTGGCCTCCTTCCCTCTCTGTGTCAACTCGCAAATTGAAGAAATGGCGGCGCCGGAATGTCCAGACATAGGCCGCAGTTCAGTTGCCATCGCGATTGGTGGCAATTCAATCTGGACAGCAAGACTGAAAGCAACAGCAAGGAGTCGATTCAGTTGCATGCAGGATTTCCTTGACACCATGTATCGGTTGAAGCATCAGTACCAGCGGCAACTTCTTGCGGAGTAGAAACCCCGAGATTCATGCCTAAACCCTGCCCGACAGCGGCCTGAGTCTGATACTTATTCATTTCAGTCCTATATTCCGTCGCTCTAGAGTTCGGGCACCCAACTCTCTGATAGTCAAGCTCGTGGCGCCCCTCATGAGCCAGTGCCGCCGAACCTCTCGCATTGCCAATATCACCGGCAGATTTTCCCGGATTTGCACGCAAGTACGCCGACGAAAAACTCGCATCTGCTTTAGATCAATTTTGATGTTTACATTAGACTCTGCGCTAGCCAACGTGTTCTTCGCAAGCGATAAAGGAGTGATCATTACTCCACTCTTATCCCCAACCTTTCCAAGGTAATTTGATACAACATCGAGCTTCTTGCATCTATCAGACTTAGGGCTGAGAGAGGCAGCAAGTTTGGCAGGAATGGGCATGGAACGGTTCAGGAACAAGACAGGGCTCGACCTTAGCACCCGGCTTGTAACAGCCAGCCTTATTCGCATACTGGGAGCACGCGACAACGCCTTCTCATCGAAACGCTACCGAAGCCGTTGCAGTGATCACACGATGCATGCGTCACCGTTTGAGGGTCATCTTCTTCTTTGAAGATCTTCAACGACCCTATACAGAAATCTAGTGACCGCTAGCGCGTCAAAGAATTTACCGTCCTTGACGCCTGTAACAGGCATCAGCACCTCTCTACCCGAGGAAAGTCGAACGAGCAAACTTAGGCTCTTTTTCTCATTAGGAAGTGAATGGTAGAGAATTTCGCCATATTTGACTTGAAGCACTTCCGTACTTTCCCTCCACGCCATCCCCTCGGAGAAGAACGCGACGTCTCCAACATGCTCGGCTCGATTTCTATAGAGCCCAATAAATTCACCAAGCGACACGTCTCTGAACTCTTCGGGGATAGAGCAAGCTTCCCTCGATGTAACGAAATTTTCTAGTGGGCGCAAAATCCTGTGTGCGCGGCTTTGGGGGTTCATGAGAACTCGATAGATCCGTTGCAGGAGGTGGCTCTATTTTTCTTTCCGCCAATTCACCGACCCACGGTTCTCCACCGTGCTCGATTCCACCTCGGCGTCGAAGCCGCGGCCCAGCAGATATTTCAGCGTCAAGACCGAGCCGCTGCCGATCAGCGACACGCCGTAGCTGACGTAGAGTTTCGGCGAGAGATATTTGCCGAAACCCACCACCGAGCCGCCGAGGGTGCGCGACTGGCTGACGCCGGCGTCGTCGAAGCCGAGCTTGGCGCCGAGTTGCGAGGCGAGCAGGCCGCTGCCGGCCGACAGCGCGCTGGCTGCGGCGGTGACCTGGTCGGCTTCGGCGCTGCTGGTGTTGCTGAGGCTGCGGCCCAGCACCAGGTAGGACATCGCCTCCGATTGCGACATCGACGGGTCCGACCACACGTCCGCATGCGGGGCGGTGGCACGGCCGGTGACGTCGATGCCGGCGGTGACGTCGCCGACCTGGCGCTGCGCGCGGATGTTGATGCGCGGGTCGGAGACGATGTTGTTGCTCCAGGTGAGCTGGCCGCGGGTGATGGTCAGATCCTGGCCGTACGCCTTGTACTTGCCGCTGACGTCCAGCCCGCCGGTGGCGGTGGTTTCGCGGCCCGGCCGCGAGCGCACCTGCATCGCGCCGGTCAGCGCACCCTTGAGGCCGAAGCCGGCCATCTTGACCTGGTCGCCCAGGGTCACGCGCAGGTCCATCTCCAGCGGCGAGGTCGGCGTGGCCTCGGGGTCGGCCGGGTCCAGCACCACCACGTCCTCGGACAGCGAGGTGCCGCGGTCCAGCCGTTCCAGGTCGATGTCGGCCGAGGGCACGGTGACCTGGCCGCTCAGCATCATGGTCTTGTTGGCGATGCCGAACTGCAGGTCGGGATTGGCCACCGCGCGCAGTTCGGCGGTATTGGACACCAGCACGTTGGTGCCGCGGATGTTCAACTGCAGCGGCGTGCGGTCGCCGTACCAGGACAGGCCGCCATCGACGTTGAGGGTGCCTTCGCCGGACTTGACCGAGGCGACGATGCGCGCCGAGCCATCCGGCTGCGCGTCGAAACGGCCCTTGCCCTCACTCAGGGTCAGGCCCAGCGCCGGCAGTTCGCCGGTGAAGTTGCTCAGCGTGGCGTCGCCACCCATCGCCGGCTGCGAGCGGGTGCCGCGCAGGCTGACGTGGCCTTCGATCAGGCCCTTGGGCCGGACCAGATCCGGCGAGAACAGCTCCAGCCAGTACAGCCGCGCCATGTTCATGTAGATCTCGCCGGTCAGCGGCGCGTACGCGTCCCAGCCGGTGTCGACGGTGGCGTCGACGAAGCCGTCGCCCTGGAAGCCGATGCCGAGCTTGGAGTGGATGTGCTGGGCGCTGAAGTCGGTGACGAAACTGAACTGGTCGTAGCGCAGCAGTTCGCCGCGGGCGTTGTCGCCCAGGCGCAGGCCGCCTTCGCGCGACGCCAGGCGCAGCGAACCCTGCCAGGCGTTGCCGGCCGGCTTGAAGCTGCCGTCGATGGACAGGTCGCCGCGCAGGTACATCTTGCGGCCGTTGCTCGGCGGCAGCCATGGCTGCACCAGCGCCAACGGCAGGGCGTCACCGCGCAGGGTCAGGCCCTGCTTCGGCCAGTCGGCGGACACGCACAGTGCGCCGCCGCTGCCCGGAGCCAGGCAGCTCTCGGACAGGCTGAAGGCGCTGCCGGCCACGCTGAAATTGGCCGGCTGCCGCAGCTGCCACGGTTCGCCCTTGGCCGGGGCGATACGCAGCGTGTTCAAAGCGCCCTGCCAGCGCGCGCCGTCGCGGCGCACCTGCCCGACCAGGGCCAATGCGCCCATGTCGTTCTCGGTCTTGGCATCGAGTTGCAGGTTCTCTACCGCGCCACGCGCGTCCACGCTCAGTGTCTGCAGCAGCACGCCGGCATTGATCGCGCTGCCGCGCAGGGCGAGTTCGCCGCCGTTGCCGCGCCAGGGCAGGCGCCCGCGCAGGCTGAGGCTGTCGGCGCTGTAACTGTCCCACTTCAGGCCGCTGCCGGTGAGGTCGGCGGTGAGATCGGGCGCGTCGCGGCGGCCCTTGACCTGCACGCTGCCGCGCAGGCTGCCGGCGCCGCCGGGCAGCAGGTCGGCCAGTTGCAGCGGCTGCAGTTGCGCGTCCACGTCGAGCTGGTCGCCGACCTTGCCCTGCGCCTGCAGGCGACTGTCGCCCAGGCTCAGTTGCAGCTTGCCTTCGCCCTGGCTGCCTTGCAGGGCGAGCTTGGCGTTGGCGTCGAGCGGGCGGCTGCGCAGGCGTCCGTTCAAGCGCGGGATGTCGAGCGTGGCCTGGTAGCCGGCGGCACTGCCGTCCGGCCGCGCCGGCAACTGCTTGCCCTGTGAGGCGAAGGTGCCGGACAGCTTGCCGTCCCAGCCCGGTGCGAAGTAGCCGGGATCGAACCCAGCCAGCGTGCCTTGCACGTCCCAGTTCAACTCCGGCACCCAGGCCACGTTGCCGCCCAGGTCGAGCGTACCGCTGGGCATGGTCGCGCGCACCTGCTTCAGCTGCGCCTGGCGATCGTCGCCGCGCACGTCCAGTTGCAGGTTGGCGCTGTCCTTGCCGCGGGCGACCGTGGCCTCGCCGTAGGTGGCCCATTGCTTCAGCGTGCCGGCCACCCCCAGGTTGGCCTCGACCAGCTTGATCGGCACTGCCGGTGCGTCCGGGGTGGACGGATCCGGCGCGGTGGCGAAGCTCATGCCGCTGGCGTTGACCGCAAAGCGCAACTGCGCATTGTTCGGGTCGCGCAGATCGGCGGTGCCGCGCAGGCGCAGTTGCCCGTCGAACGCGCGCAGTTGCAGCGGCGCGACGGTGAGCACCTGGTTGTCCAGGCTCAGGTGCGAGGGATCAAGAACAATTTTCTGCCCGTCGCGCGACAGTTCGCCCTGCAGATCGGCGTTACCGCCCTTGCCCTTGGCGCGCAGGTCGAAGGCCAGCGGCACGGACGCCGGCGCCTCGTCGGTCGGCGGCACCAACAGTGACGGATCCAGCGCCTTGCTGCTGGCGGCGAACTCCCACACCGGATCGGTGCGGCCGGTGAACACCAGCGTGGCGCGCAGCGGCGCCGGTGCGTTGCCGGCAATGGCCACTTCCATCTTGTCCAGGTCGCCGCGCGCGACCAGACCCAGGCGCGCCGGGGTGCGCCCGCGTGCGGCCGGCAGCACGGCGCTGGCGGTAAGGTCGGCCTTGTAGTCCTGTCCCGGCAGGTAATCGCCATTGACGCGGAAATCGCCGCGGTCGCTGGTCACCACCACCTGGGTGGCGTGGAACTCGCCGTTGGCCACTTCCACGCCGCCGCGCAGCGTGCGGATGTCGATCATCGGCTGCTGCGCCTGGGTGATGCGCAGGCCATCGATGGCGATGCGGTCGGCCTGCAGCGCCAGCGGCACCTCGATCTGCGGCAGCGACTGCGGCCAACGCGGCAGTTCGAACGGTTCGTCGCTCTTGGCCAGGTTGAGCGTGGCGTTGGTCAGCTCCAGCGCATCCAGTTGCAGCTTGCGCCCGAGCAGCGGGCGGATGTCCGGCTCCAGATAGGCGCGCTCGGCGGTGAAGTGGATCTCGTTGTAGCGGAAGTCCAGGTTGTGCAGGGTCAGCGGACCGGCCAGCGGCCCTTCGGCGCGTTCCCAGGTGAGCGTCGA
The DNA here is from genome assembly GCF_000364645.1 of Xanthomonas sp. SHU 308. Lineage (NCBI taxonomy): Bacteria > Pseudomonadati > Pseudomonadota > Gammaproteobacteria > Lysobacterales > Lysobacteraceae > Xanthomonas > Xanthomonas sp. SHU 308. The sequence continues at coordinate 12,481 of NZ_AQOK01000061.1, forward strand.
ACCGGCCGGCAGCCGCGCCACCACCTGCGCCAGCAGCACGTCGCGCCCGGCCACGGTCTGCAGTAGCCAGTACAGCGCGATCGCCGCCAGCAGCACCAGGCCGGCAATGGTCAGCGCCGAGCCCCACCAGAAGCGCTTGCGCCGATAGAAGCGCGGGCGCCGCGGCGGCGGTGCGGTGGGCGACGTCGGCTCGATCGGCGCGCTCACAGATTGGCTCCGATGTTGAGATAGAGCTGGAACTGCGAGTCGGGATCGTTCAAGCCATGGGCGATGTCCACCCGCACCGGGCCGACCGGCGAGCGCCAGCGCAGGCCGAAGCCGACGCCGGTGTGCCAGTCCGGCGTGTCGTCGAAGGCGCTGCCGCTGTCGACGAACACCGCACCACCCCACGGGCCGCCCTTGAAGTAATGCTCGTACTCGGCGCTACCGGTGAGAATGTGCTTGGCGCCGAGCGCGAAACGGTCCGGCCGCGGCGTGCGCGGGCCGACTTCTCGGAACGCATAGCCGCGGATGCTGTTGTCGCCGCCGGCGAAGAACCGCAGGCTTGGCGGCATCGCCACCAGCGCGTCGGTCCAGGTACTGCCGGCTTCGCCGCGCAGGATCAGGCGGTCGTTGTCGCCGATGCCGTGGAACCAGTTCACCCGCATGTGCGCCTGCACGAAGCTGGCATCCGAGCCCACACCCTCGGCGCCACCGCGCAGGCTGATGTTGCCGCTGAAGCCCTTGCGCGGGAACACCTTGTCGTCGACGCCGACGTAGTCGGCTTCGATCTGCGGATAGAACAGCGTCGAGGTCTGGTACAGCGCGCCGTCGAAGACCTCATCGGTGGCGTAGCGCCAGCGTTCGCGCAGCGCGTTGATCGAGGCGATCGCGGTCCAGTGCTCGTTGATCTGGCCGCTGCGGCTGCCGGTGAGCTTGACGTTGCGCAGGTCGATGTAGTCGGTCTGCTCGTCGTAGACGCGCAGCGAGGTGGTGTACCAGCCGTCGAGCCAGCGGAACGCCGGGATCCGGTAGCTGGTGATGAAACTCTTGCGCTTCTGCGCGTAGTCCAGCTGCGTGCTGAGCTTGTGCCCGCGCGCGTTGACGTAGCGGCGGTCCACGCCCAGGCGCACGCCGGCGCCGCTCTCGCTGCCGTAGCTGAGGCCGGCGGTGTAGATGCTGCGCTTGGCGCGGGTGAGGTTGACGTCCACCGGCACGTCGCCGTTGGCGTCGGCCTCTTCCGGCTTGGGCTGGATGTCGATGACGCTGAAGTAGTCGAGTTTGACCAGCGACTCGCGCAGGCGGTCGAGCTTGCCCTCGTGGTAGTAGCTGCCTTCCTTCCAGTACACCAGCGGATCGAACAGCTTCTGGTTGAAGTAGTCCTGGTGGAAGCGGATCGGGCCCATGTTGTAGCGGCGGCCGCTGTCCCAGCTCAGGTCGATGTCGGCGGCGTGGTCGGCGCGAGTCACCTCGACCTTGCGCTGGGTGAAGTCGGCATCGAAGTAGCCGCGCTCGGCCAGGCGCCGGGTGATGGTGACCTTGCTGGTCTCGTAGACGCTGCTGACGAAGATGTCGCCCTTGCGCGGGCGGAAGTTCTTCAGGTCCTCGCCCAGGTAGCGGTCGTCCTCTGCCGGGCCGGTGATGCCCACCTGGAAATTGCGCACCCGCACCGGCTCGCCCTTGTCCACGTGCACCACCACGGTCAGCTTGTCGTCCTGGCGGGGCGCGTCGACGGTGATCTTGGGAGTGAAGTAGCCGAACGGCTCCAGCGCCTGCCGGGTCTGCCGTTCGGCCTGGCTCAGCAGGTACTCCAGGCGCGACTCGCCCTGGTCCTTGCCGATGGCGTCGTACAGCGACAGCGAGACCTGGATGTTCTCGATTATCGCCGCGTCCTCGTCCTTGTTCAGGCCCTGGATCTGTACCTTTTCGATGACGCCACGGCCCTCGGCGAGGCCGGCCAGGGAGAGCAGGGACAGGAAGGTGGCGAGACGGGGGATGGGTCGCATGGGCGTCAGAATACCGGCACCCCATGTGAAGCTGTTAACTAGACGTTTGTTACATGTGACCGGGATGTCGGGTGCACGGCATTTGCGCAGGGGCATTCGTGCTTTCCGGACGCACGGCATTCGGAGCGTCTACGCCGGGAGCCGCGCTGCGCCTGCGCCCTTGCCAAGCCACGGCGACGGCGCCACGCTGACGCCTCGACCCGCAGGAACGCCGCATGTCCACCGTGATCGCCACCGCGCGCCTCGTACTGCGCCGACTGGACCCCGAAAGCGACGCCGCGCCGATGCTGGCCCTGCTCAACGACCCCGGCTTCCTGGCGCACATCGGCGACCGCGGCGTGCGCGCCGTAACGCAGGCCAGCCGCTATCTCGCCGATGGCTCGGTGCGCAGCTACGCCGAGCACGGCTTCGGTCTGTATGCGGTGGAGCGCCGCGACGACGGCGCCTGGCTTGGTGTGGCGGGGCTGGTGCTGCGTCCGACCCTGCCCGCCCCTGATCTGGGCTATGCCCTGCTGCAACCCTATGCGGGCCAGGGCTACGCCAGCGAGGCGGCGCGCGCGGTGCTGGATTACGCGCGCACAGTGCTCGCGCTGCCGCGCGTCTACGCCATCGTGGCTCCGGGCAATGCGCGCTCGCTGCGGCTGCTCGCCGCACTGGGCTTCGTCGCTCAGGGGCGGGTGCGCCTGAGTCCGGAGGCGGCCGAGGTCGAACTGTATCATTGCGAGTTGGATGCACCCGAGGAGCACGCCTGAACATGGACACCTTGCACACACTGCGGCTGTTCGCCAACTACAGCCAATGGATGAACCAGCGTCTCTACGCCGCGGCCGCGACCCTGCCGGACGCCGCGATCACCGAGCCGCGCGGCGCCTTCTTCGGGTCGCTGTTGGGCACGCTCAACCACTTGGTGGTGGCCGATACGATCTGGCTGCAGCGCTTCGCCCAGCATCCGGCACGGCACCCGGCGCTGCAGGCCATCGCCGCCACGCCGGTCCCCACGGCCCTGGATGCGCCGCAGGCCGACTGCCTGGCGGACCTGCGGACGCAACGCGAGTCCCTGGATGCGACGATCGCCGAGTGGATGTCGCAACTGCATGCCGACGACCTCGACGTGGCGCTGCGCTATCGCAACACCCGAGGCGAATCGCACGGCCGGCGCTTCGGCGACCTGCTGCTGCATTTCTTCAACCACCAGACCCACCATCGTGGCCAGGCCACCACCCTGCTGAGCCAGGCGGGTGCCGATGTCGGTGTCACCGACATGCTGGCGGTGATTCCGCAGGTGGAGGTGGAGTGATCCTGCGATCGCGGGGCGCTGCGCTTGGTGCGTGCCTTGATGTTTAGGGCACCTGTAGTAACGCGCCTTGCCGCGGTTTTGCGGGGGGTCTGCCGCCGCTCCTACAAGTGAGCGTTCTTTGGTTAACCAGAGGCTTCGTTTAGAAGCCCATCCACGCAGCGTCACTCGTGCGCGAGCTGCGCCTGCAACTGCGCCACGATCTCGCGCAGCTCCGCCACCTCGGCCTCCAACGCCTGCACCCGCCCTTCCAACTCATCGTTGCCCGAGGCGGTCGGCCGCGCCTTGAACGTGGCCGCCAGCGCCTCCGCATCCACCGGACCAGCGAGCAAATGCATGTAGCGGTCCTCGCGCTGCCCGCTGGCACGCGGCAACTGCACCGCCAACTGACGCTGCGCCAGCCGTTCCAACTGATGGCGGACGTCGTCCGCATCGGCGAAGCGCGCCATGCGCTCGGCCCGCGTCAGCAACTCGTTGGCGGTCTGCGGACCGCGCAACAGCAGCAGGCCGAGCAGGGCCACCTGTTGCTGGGTCAGATCCAGCGCCGACGCCAACCGATGCTCGTAGCGCTCGGCGCGCGAAGAGAACTGCTGCCGCACCAACCCGCGCCCCTCCAGTTGCCGCAGCGCATGCTGCACATCGCCCGGGCTCAACGACATCACCGGCTCGCGCGAGGTCTTCTGATTGGCCGCCACCACCGTCGCATTGACCGTGAGCGGATACGCATCCGGCGTGGTCGCCTCTTTCTCGATCAGGCAGCCGAGGGCGCGGGCTTCGGTGGTGGAAAGGACGGGAACGGTGGGGGAGTCGGTCATGGTATTGGCGTCTTGCTGGTCAGGGGCGAAGCATACTGCTTGAGAGTTTCGGCTCTGCGGGCTGCTGCCGTACCGATCGTGGTGTCTTGCTTGACAGGTTGTTGCCAACGGTCAGGCTGGTGCCATCGCCACCACGCATCAGGCCGGACTCGTCTCATAGTGCGGTTGGCTGTAGCGTAAGGTTGTTGCCCGCCAGCAGCGCGGCGCTGTTGCCGGC
>NZ_AQOK01000062.1:0-12828 GCF_000364645.1 Xanthomonas sp. SHU 308
CCTCTCCCGCCGGGAGAGGGGTTGGGGTGAGGGTACGGGCGCGAAGCGCGCTCGACGCTTCGGAAACACGCAGCTTCGCCCTGGACGGACCTGCAAGTGAAGCGGCCGCGGCTGAAGCCGCGCCTACGCGGGATGTCCGGCGCCGACAGCGGCCGTTACTTGCTGCTGACGTACTTCTCGCGGCGGATGTGCTGCACCGGCAGGCCAGCCTCCTTCAGCGCATCGAAGCAGGCATCGACCATGTTCGGATTGCCGCACAGGTAGGCGATGTCGCCTTCGGCCTGCGGCGCGAACTCTCCCAGGAACTGCTGCACGTAGCCATGCCGCACGTCCGGATGCGGCGTCTCCGGCAGCTCGCGCGAGAAACACGGCACGAAGCGGAAACCGGGATGCGCATCGGCGAAGGCGCGGAATTCGTCGCCGTACAGCAGTTCGGCCGGGGTGCGCGCGCCCAGCAGCAGCACCACTTCCACGCCGCGCTCGGCCATCGCCGCTTCCAGCAGCGGCAGCATCGAGCGGTACGGCGTGACGCCGGTGCCGGTGGCGATCAGCAGATAGCGACGGTTGCTGTCGCCCGGCTGCAGGCAGAAACGTCCGTACGGGCCGCTGGCGCAGACCTGCCCGCCGATCTCCAGGCCTTCGAACAGCGCGGTGGCCGCGCCGCCGGCGACGAAGCTGACCGCGATCTCCACGGTGGCATCGGCCGGTTGTGCCGGATCGTGACGCGTGGCCAGCGAGTAGCTGCGCTTGGTCGCGGTGCCATCGGCATAGTGGAAGTGCACCTGCACGAACTGGCCGGGCACAAACGGCAGGGGTTGGCCGTCATCGCGGACGAAGCGGTAGTGGCCGACGGCCGGGGCCAGCATGTGGCGGTCGACCAGTTTCAGCGGGAATTGGGCAGGCACGGAGATGCAACAGTCTGTGGCCGGGGGCGACCCCACGAGGTCTTCTATAATAACGGCTGCACTTCTCCTGCGCCGTCGATGCGGCGCGAAGGCCCGCCTTGACTCCCGCACCTGCTCTTTCTCCCCAGACGCCGGCGCCCGCCCTGCGCGTGCGCGACCTGCGCAAGACCTACGACAACGGCGTGCAGGCCCTGCACGGCGTGTCGCTGGACGTCCTGCCCGGCGACTTCTTCGCTCTGCTCGGCCCCAATGGCGCCGGCAAGTCGACTTTGATCGGCATCATCAGCTCGCTGGTCAACCTCAGCGCCGGCCAGGTCGAGGTGTTCGGCACCGACCTGAGCAGCCAGCGCAGCGCGGCGATGCGCCTGATCGGCCTGGTGCCGCAGGAAATCAACTTCAACCTGTTCGAGCAGCCCTTCGACATCCTGGTCAACTACGCCGGCTTCTACGGCATGCCGCGCGCCGAGGCCGAGCGCCTGGCCGAAGCCGAACTCAAGCGTGCGCACCTATGGGAGAAGGCCCAGGTGATGAGCCGCACCCTGTCCGGCGGCATGAAGCGGCGGCTGATGATCGCCCGCGCGATGATGACCCGGCCGCGCCTGCTGATCCTGGACGAGCCCACCGCCGGCGTGGACATCGAGATCCGCCGCGACATGTGGCGCGTGCTGCGCGAGATCAACGCCGCCGGCACCACCATCATCCTCACCACGCACTACCTGGAGGAAGCGGAGAGCCTGTGCCGCAACCTGGCGATCATCGACCGCGGCCGCATCGTCGAGCAGGGCCCGATGCGCGCCCTGCTGGCCAAGCTGGACGTGGAAGGCTTCCTCCTGGACATCGACGGCGAGTTGCCGGCGCAGTTGCCGGCGATCGAGGGCACCACCCTGCTCGCCCAAGACGCGCACACCCTGGACCTGGACATGCCGCGGGCGATGGACCTCAACCGCGTGTTCGCCGCACTGGGCGACGCCGGCATCCGCGTGCGCTCCATGCGCACTAAGAGCAATCGCCTGGAGGAACTGTTCGTGCGCCTCACCGGCGAGCACCGCGACGCTGCAACGGCCACCGCCGGCGCGACGCCGTCCGCCACTCCCTGATGCCCCCACGGCGACGACCATGACCACCCAGACCGATTCCACCCTTCCCGTTTCCGACGCCACGCCCGCCCAGCGCAACTGGGTCGCGCTGGGCACCATCGTGCGCCGCGAGGTCAAGCGCATCCTGCGCATCTGGGGCCAGACCCTGGTGCCGCCGGCGATCACCATGACCCTGTACTTCCTGATCTTCGGCGGGCTCATCGGCTCGCGCGTGGGCGACATGGGCGGCTACAGCTACATGCAGTTCATCGTTCCCGGCCTGGTGATGATGAGCGTGATCCAGAACAGCTACGGCAACATCAGCTCCAGCTTCTTCGGCGCCAAGTTCGGCCGCCACGTCGAGGAACTGCTGGTCAGCCCGATGCCCAACTGGGTGATCCTGTGGGGCTATGTCGCCGGCGCGGTGCTGCGCGGGCTGATGGTCGGCGTGATCGTGCTGATCATCGCCATGTTCTTCACGCCGGTGCGCATCCCGCACCCGCTGGTGACCCTGACCACGGTGCTGCTGGGCGCCACCATCTTCTCCCTGGCCGGCTTCATCAACGCGGTCTACGCGAAGAAGTTCGACGACGTGGCGATCGTGCCGACCTTCATCCTCACCCCGCTGACCTACCTGGGCGGCGTGTTCTACTCGGTCAAGCTGCTGCCCGGCTGGGCCGAGGCCGCCACCCACGCCAACCCGATCTTCTACATGGTCAACGCCTTCCGCTACGGCCTGCTCGGCAGCAGCGACGTGCCGGTGTGGGTGGCCTACAGCCTGATGCTGGGCTTCGTCGCGGTGCTGGCGGCGCTGGCGCTGTGGCTGCTGCGGCGCGGGGTGGGGTTGCGGAGCTGAGCCAATGCCCGGGCCCGCTGCGATCGGGGTGGCGCCGCTCGAGGCGCTCGCGAACCTTCGAGAATCGCCGGGTCTTCACAGGCAATCGTCGGTGAGAGGACGCAAGCGCCGAATGCAATGCGCCGTATGAACCCTAGCTTGCTTTGCTCGGTGCTTTGGCGGGCACACGCGATTGCGCGTGCTACAACCTCCTTCCTGCCAATACGTTTTTGATCGGGAAACAAGGCGCTACATGCGTGGCACCAACGTTCTCCGTCGTGTGCAAGGCTCCTACAGGCAGAACGACCTGCATGCGGAAAGCGCAAGCCGAGCGCCGTACGCGTCCTAATGACGCCGTTTTGCCGAAAGCCGTCCGGCCAGGCCATGCGGCGTCGATCAGACCAGACAACAAGGAGATCATGCCGATCTCGTAGCAAAACATCCGACGCGACGCGTCTTGGCGTTGCGACACCGCTCAATTGAGGCACGCAGCCATGCAATGCGTGCACCCCAGCGCTTGATGCACGAAAACAAGCGCAAGAATACGTGACGGGCAGCACAATCAAAAAGGAATCGCATTTGACGCTACGGCGCCTTTGGTGTCTTATGCGCCAGCACGTAGCCGTCACATTCAGCGTACAACATCAGCTTGCTGGCCTACGGCACATGCATTGGTTGGTGCCATTCACGCACATCTGCGCGACAAGGGCAGGAAAACCGGCCAGCCAGATTAAACAGGATTTACAACAGCGACAAGGAGAGCACGTGAAGTCGACAGCATTATTATTTCTAGCTTTTTCTTTTTCCGGAGTCGAAGCCGCGGGGGCGCAGTCGATCTGTAGCAACGACGAATATGTCGTAGCATACAAACAGGCCAGAGAGAACGAGTTCAGCTATTTGGACGGCCTCAACGACAGCCAGCTCAACCGCCTCCATGAGTTTTACTCCAATGCCGCGTCCGCAATTCAGGACCAGATCATCGCCGAGGATGATTCCGAAACCGACTACAGTCCGTCGTTATCCAACGCCGCCAACATCGCAACCATCATAAATGCGAACGACGAATCCGAATCGGTCCGCGGAGTGCTTGGAAGTTTTTCCAATTACGTCCTCACCTATGAGAACGCCAATCTACTGAACAAGGCACTTCAGGAGATCGAGACACTAAAGCTCGCATCCACCCCAGGGCCTCGCGCCTTCTCCTTGTCGGAAATAAACGACCAAAAATACCGAAAGCTGGTCAGGGATCACTTGAAGAGCAAGGGATGCTCCGTCGATTTGAGCAAAGACTACTCTCTCCCGCCGCACGATGCGCCGCAGACTCAGATTTGCAAAAAAGTTCCATCTTTTTGCCAATAAAGGAGAGAGCTATGAAGCCATCGACACTAGTTTCGCTCGTTGCGGCGCTGTTTTTCTGGGCCACCGACTCCGCGCTGGCGCAGACCTGCGACGCCCATCCGATCCTTCCCCTCTATGAGACCGTCAAGGAACAGGACATTCCAGCACTGGACGACTTGTCAGACGCGGACAAGGCGGTACTGGAAGGCGTCTACGCCACCGCGCAAACCGTGGTGACGGAATATGCGCAACACAAGCTGGGAAGCCCTGTTCCTACCGAGATCATCAACAACCTTCCGAACTTCAAGAAAATAATAGAAGGCGACAACCTGGGAGGAAGCCTCGGAATATATTCCAATATCGTCGGAGCGATAAGCCCCAGGCTCGGCGAGATCCTGCCGAATATGTGGAGGGAAACGCTCACGGCATTGGGTGGAACCCCGGTCACGACAGCGGAACTGGAGGACGCGAACAACCGCAAGATCGTTTCAACGCAATTGAAGAAGGACGGGTGCACAGGCACGTTGACACTCCCTCCCTATCGATCCCCGCCACCAGCCACTCCTCTCTACTACGGCGAGGCGGACTTTTGCGATCAGGCTTCCTATCAGACCAAATTCAGGCAAGGCGATCCCGAGGTCGAAGATTTTCACAAGTCCGATTTCAAAGGTGGACAAGCCTCCTGTAGCTATATTGGAGGCAAGGACAAATACACTGTCCACGGGACACCGTACTACACCATCTGGAGCTCGACCGTAAACACAACCGTTTACGTTGCACCCAGCGAATCTAGGGCCTTTGAAGAGTTCGAGAAATATCAAGAAGCATTCCGCTGCGCAAAAGTGACGAACGACGCCGGCAAGTTGTTATGCGCAGGGGAAATCGAAGGAAGGTACGACTTGGCTGTAGTCCACAAGAATGCACTAGTCGTCATCTCAGGATCTTTCGTCAAGGAAGACCAGCCGACCGATCTATCGTCCGCATTTCCCGCACTGGCAACGGAGACATTGCAGCGTCTGATCGCAAAATAATGCATTGATTTTCAAGTAGCGGCGCCCCCTACAAAACAAACGGCACCAGATGCACCCGGGCGTGAGTGCCCAAAGCTGTTTACGAGTAGTGCCCATCAGCGCTTGATGTGATCGGCCAGGATCAGTTCGACACGCCGAATCCAAGCATGCCTGCAAATCCTGGCGACGTTCCGGATCCTGGTGGATTCACCACCAGGATCCCGGAGCAGCGCCAGATCCAGCGTGTCGCCTGGTCCGCCCTATGCGCTGACCTTGGCGAAGAAGGCCCCTGCTGGATAGTCGCCCGGCAGGCCTGGGGCATACCCGCTCCCCGCATGCGCTGGCCGTTACACTAGTTTGGTTCGTCCCCCGACAAGGAGTATCTGGGTGAAAAGAGCAGTAGCCGCGACGTTGGCCCTGGCCGTCATCGCAAGCCTGAGCGCCTGCAAGAAGCATGAGCAGCCCGCGCATCCCGACGATCAGGCGACGCCTCCCGCGGCGACCGCCAGCGCGACGCAGGACGCGTCCACGCAACACGCTGCCACCAGCACGGCCTTCGACCCGGCCAGCCTCCCGGTGTCCGACGTCCCGCTCGGAGATTTCCCCTATATCGCGCTGCCCACCGGCTATGTCACCGGCAGTACTCCCGATATCGCGGACTTCGACCAAGTGCCGTTCTGGACCGGCGATCGGCTGCAGCCGGTCGAGGGCAGGGTCTGGTCGGCGCACATCGATGCGGCGCAGGGCAAGACCTTCTCAGACCTGGAACTGTCCCGCAACATCGAGGCCGTGGTGACCGCACTCGGCGGCAAGAAGATCTTCGACGGCCGTATTCCCGAGGCCGCCACAAAAAAGATCAACGAATGGCCGCGCGATTTCGCAATCAAGTACAACAGCGGCCTAGGCGACATCTGGAACAACCCGGCGCAGGTCTTCGTCGTGCATCGCGCCGACCGCGACATCTGGATCCACCTGTGCAGCTACCAGTTCGGTGGCGGCCTGCTAATCGCCGAGACCAAGCCGCTGCAGGTCACCGCCAGCCTGCTGCCGGCCAGCGAACTGAAGACGCAGATCGACAAGACCGGCAAGGTGGCCCTGCACGTCAACTTCGCCACCGACAAGATCGACATCCTGCCCGATTCGCAGCCGCAGATCGCGCAGGTCGTGCAATTGCTCAAACAGGACGCCGCGTTGAAGCTGGCCGTCAACGGCTATACCGATGGCACCGGCGATGCCGCGCACAACAAGACGCTGTCGGAAGGACGCGCCAAGGCGGTGGTCGCCGCGCTCGTCGCGCAGGATATCGATGCGTCGCGTCTGACCGCGGCCGGCTTCGGCGATGCCGACCCGGTGGCGGACAATGCGACCGAGCAAGGCAAGTCGCAGAACCGCCGCGTCGAGTTGGCGAAGAAATCTTAAACTCGCTTTAATTTTTATTGCATTTGGCAATATCCTCGCATTCGGGTAGCTTCAACAAATCTATCTCAATGCGTCCACTCACACCTTGACTTTTCGAAGTAAGCTCACCAAGGCTTAGAGCCATGCAAAAAATAAAATCCTCATCCAAATATCGGGTCGGCGGCACCAATTGCTTAGCGGAGTTCAGGGTCACAATCGGCCCTTAGGTATCGCGAACTCCAGTGAGGCAGATAACATTGCGACACCACCTCAAAATAATATGCACTTGCGGCGCCACCGCCATTTTTACCACCCAAAAGAAATGCAATTATATTAATTGATTAGAAATTTGCATAATTCCAAATTGACCATCAAAGGGTTACCATGAATGCATTGTATTTGGCAGCGTTTTTTGCCATTCCTTTATCCATGAATGCTAAAGCAAGCTGCGTAGATCACCCTGCCCTCGTTGCATATAAATCTGCACGCCAAGTCGAGCTTCCTGGCCTTGACGCCTTGACAGACACAGAGCACGACCGATTGGAAAGCTTTTATGAAGACGCCTGGACCGCAACAGTCGACCAAGTGACTTCAGCAGAATATGGAAAGACTTCCGTTGACATCCCAATTATATACAACAAGTCTAACATTGATGCGGTACTAGCTGGACAAGAGCTCTACGGCACGATTGGAATTCTTGCGGATTCGAGCTTGTCTATATTGACAGCTAGCGAGCTGATGCAAATAGCTGATGATTTAGACGAAGCGCGAAAAGCTTTGACTGGCATCGGTCAAACATTTGCTGAATACAACGATAAAAAATACAGAAAGTCCGTCGCCAGTTCACTTTTGACAGCTGGCTGCCCCTCAGACCTAGCCATAGATTATGGGCTTGACCCATGGAAATCAAAATCTACAAATTGACATTGAAATCATTGTGCATAGATGACATTTATAAGGAATGGCAAATGAGAAATGCCGCATTGCTAGTGGTCTTTACAGCGTTAAATTTTGCAGGATCAGCTAAAGCTCAAGAATGCGAGCAGCATCCTGTCCTAGATAGCTATAAGCAGGCTAGAGACTTTGACCTACCCTCTTTAGAAGATTTAACAGGGATTGACAAAGAGGCACTAAAAGCAGCTTATACAATTCTGGAAGATACCGTTGTCAATTATGCATCAACAGTAACCAACAATCCTGTCCCTCCAGACCTACTCACAAATTATTCAAACTTCAGAAAAATAGCTCAAGGCGATAAGTTAGGGGGTGGCCTTGGGATATACAGCAATGTGGTCGGAAAATTCAGCCCTGCTCTCGGCGAGGCACTTCCAAACATGTGGCGAGGGTCAATAGATGGTCTTTCTGGGAAGGGCAACTCGTATCCTCTTAGAGAAGATGCTAAGAATCGCTTGCAGGCAAACAAATCTTTAGCTGCTAGCAACTGTAAAAGATTAACACTGCAGCCGTATAGCAATGACCCACCCCAGTCCGATTATTATATTTCAAAGAATGGGCTATGCGAAGAAATAAATCTTTCTTCTTTGAAGGGTCCAGCTACCGTTGTTGCAGCGGACTTTAAGACACCTAATGAATGCAGATACGAGGCTGCTAAGCCGCATTACCCAGATGAAGCTGGCGTGCCAGCGGACTATTATGTAAATGCAGTGCTACAGACTGAATTGCACACATCCAAGGAAGGAGCGCTTGATGCGTGGAAACAACGCGAAGGCAATGAAGTTTCGGCCACATCACCCTCGCCGTCAGGATCAAAATTAAAAACCATCACCATCAACAACTTCACCACATCAATATTTCTACATGAAAATCTCATCGTAACGATTAGCACCATTAAAACTCCCAATCCAGCCAGCTTGGTTTCACAGCACTCCGCATTCGCAGCCAAAGCGTTCAATCATCTGCGGAATTTCCAATAACCATTTAGCAACCGATGTTTGTGCCACTCTTGAGCTTGAGCAAATTAACTATGAATCATCACACCCATGTGAATTTGATATTAATATTCTGCGATTAATTTAGTTCCAAGGGAGAAATCCGAGTTAAGATGAATCCGTTTGACTCAACTGTTGCTGCCGTCTCATGCGTATTCTGATTCTCGGAGCCGGCGCGACCGGCGGTTATTTCGGCGGACGCCTGGCCCAGGCCGGCGTCGATGTCAGCTTTCTGGTGCGACCACCACGGGCCGCACGCCTGCAACGCGATGGGTTGCGCATCCGCAGCCCGCGCGGCGACGCGGCGATCGCGGTGAGCACGCTCACCGCCGAGACGCTGCACAGCGCGGCGCAGGCGCGGCCGTTCGATCTGGTGCTGCTGAGCTGCAAGGCCTACGACCTGGAAAGTTCGCTGGACGCGGTGGCACCGGCGGTCCACGACGGCACCAGCGTGTTGCCGATCCTCAACGGCCTGCGCCACTACCGGGCGCTGGATGCGCGCTTCGGTGCGGAGCGGGTGATCGGTGGGCTGTGTTTCATCAGCGCGGTGCTCGACGCCGACGGCGCGATCCAGCACCTGGCCAAGCCGGCCTCGCTGACCTTCGGCGAGCGCGACGGCCGCGGTGCCGACAGCGCGCGCGTGCGCGCCCTGGCCGAGGCCTGCGCGCAGGCCGACGTGGACCATCTGGCCACGCCGCGGATCGCGCAAGAGCAATGGATCAAGTACACCTTCCTCACCGCGCTGGCCGCGGCCACCTGCCTGATGCGTGCGCCGATCGGACGCATCGTCGCCAGCGACGATGGCGTGGCGCTGGTGCGTGGCCTGTATGTCGAATGCACGGCGGTGTCCGCGGCGGCCGGCGAACCGGTGCCGGAAGCGGCGCAGGCCAGCGCGCTGCAATTGCTGACCCAGCCTGGTTCGCCGATGAAGGCGTCGATGCTGCGCGACCTGGAAGCCGGGCAGCAGGTGGAGGCGCAGCAGATCGTCGGCGACATGCTGGTCCGCGCCCGCGCCGCCGGGCAGGACGCGCCGCTGCTGATGGCGGCGTACTGCCACCTGCAGGCGTACCAGGCCGGCCTGCCAGCGCGCTGAGGTTTGCCGCGGAAAGCCGGTGCCGCGCGCAACGCGCTCCTGCCCTGCGCACGCCCGCCACGGTGCTCCGGGCAATGCCGTATCCGCGCCATCCCAAGGGCAGCACTGCATCTTCGCGCGCCGCTGACGCGCCTGGCGCCTATGCTCGCCCACCACACAGGGGGCAAGCGAGCGGGCACGCACATGGAAAAACTGTTCCGCGGCGGGCATTTCCTCATCATCCTGCTGTTCCTGCTGTGCGCGGCCGGGCTGATCTGCATGGCCGTGCTGGAGCTGTGGCACGGCCTGACGCCGGGCGGCGAACTGGTGGTACGCGACCGCTTCAACGTGGTGCTGGAAGCGATCGGCCTGCTCACCGTGGCGCTGGTGACCCTGGAACTGGGCCAGACCATCTACGAGGAAGAGGTGCAGCGCGACGTCAAGGTCAGTGGACCGACCCGGGTGCGTCGCTACCTGTCGCGGTTCTTCGTGGTCATCGTCATCGCCCTGGCGATCGAGACCCTGGTGTCGATCTTCGAACTGATGCACGACGATCCGTCCAAGCTGCCCTACGCGTCTGCCGTGGGCCTGTGCGCGGCGCTGCTGCTGATCGCCTGGGGCGTGTTCGTCAAGCTCAACCGCAGCGCCGAGGAACTGGAGCCGGAAGCCATGGCGGAAGCCAAGCGCGAGGACGCGCAGGTCGATTGAGAGGCGGTAGTGCCGCCAATGGCGTTACCTGCGCGGCAGCGGCTTCACCCGCGACGAATGCAGACTAAAGCCAACTGACACCGTCGAGCGTCGGGACTGAAGTCCCTCCCACAAGAAAATGCCAGCCCACTCCGTCCAGGATCTCCACCGGCGCATCGGCCGGCACGGTCGCGCAGAGGATCGGCATGGCCACCGGACCATCCGCCGCGACGCGTTGCCCGGTCGCGGCTGAAGCCGCTCCCACAAAAGACGCGTACAACCAAGCGCGCTTTTACGAATCCCCAATCCCCAATCACGAATCCCCAAACACGAAACCCGCCGCGTCGACGTACTCAGCCCGGCATCGGCAAACGGAAGAATGTCCGCGCGGCAGAAGTGCTGGCCGCGGCGACCGTGGCCACGTCCTCGCCGCGATCGCGTGCCAGCTCCTCGACGATGTGCGCCAGGAACGCCGGTTCGTTGCGGCGGTCCTTCGGCGTCGGCTTGAGCGTGCGCGGCAGCAGGTACGGTGCATCGGTCTCGATCATCAGCCGCTCGGCGGGAATGTGCTTCACCAGCTCGCGCAGATGCGCGCCGCGGCGCTCGTCGCACAGCCAGCCGGTGATGCCGATGTACCAGTCGCGGTCGAGGTAGTCGAACAGTTCCTCGCGGCTGCCGGTGAAGCAGTGCACCACCGCCGGGCCGTGCTTGCCGTCGAACTGGCGCATCAGCGCCATGAAGTCGGCATGGGCGTCGCGCTGGTGCAGGAACAGCGGCTTGCCGGTGTCCACCGCCAGCTGCAGCTGCCGCTCGAACGCGCGGTGCTGCGCCGGCCGCGGGGAGAAATCGCGGAAGTAGTCCAGGCCGCACTCGCCCACCGCCACCACTTCGGCATGCGCATGCAGCGCGCGCAGTTCGGCGTCGCATTCGGCGGTGTACTCCACCGCGTGATGCGGATGCACGCCGGCGGTGGCGTACAACACACCCGGATGCTGCTGCGCCAGTTGCAGCGCCAGCGGCGAGTGCTCGCGGCTGGCGCCGGTGACCACCAGTTGCGCGACGCCGGCGGCGCGGGCGCGCTCCAATACCGCGTCGCGGTCGCGATCGAAGGACTCGTGGGTGAGGTTGGCGCCGATGTCGATCAGGGTCATGCGGTTGCGCGGGAATCAGCTGGGACAGTAGCCAATTGTACGGGCCATGCGCCCACCGCCGCTCCACGGCGGCGCGGCGGCCCCGTATCCTTTGCCGATGACGTCCGCCGTGTTTCCGATCGATCCGCTGCTGCCGCAACTGCGCGACAGCCTCGCTGCCCATCCGCGCCTGGTGCTGGAAGCCCCGCCCGGCGCCGGCAAGACCACCCAGGTGCCGCCGGCGCTGCTCGACGCGCCCTGGCTGCAGGGCCGGCGCATCGTGATGCTGGAGCCGCGCCGGGTCGCCGCGCGCAGCGCCGCCGCCTTCATGGCCCGGCAGCGCGGCGAGACGCCGGGCGAAACCGTGGGCTACCGCATCCGCTTCGAGAACAAGGTGTCCGCGCGTACCCGCATCGAGGTGGTCACCGAGGGCATCCTGACCCGCATGCTGCAGGACGACCCGATGCTTGAGGGCGTCGGCGCGCTGCTGTTCGACGAGTTCCACGAGCGCCACCTGGCCGCAGACCTGGGCCTGGCGCTGGCCCTGGACGTGCAGGCGCAGGTGCGCGAGGACCTGCGCATCGTGGTGATGTCGGCCACGCTGGACGGCGAGCGGCTGGCGCAGTTCCTCGACGCGCCGCGACTGTCCAGCGCCGGGCGCAGCTTCCCGGTGGAGATCGCGCACTTTCCCGCGCGGCGCGAGGAATCGCTGGAGGCGCAGACCCGGCGCGCGGTCGAGCACGCGCTGCAGCAGCACCCGGGCGACGTGCTGGTGTTCCTGCCCGGGCAGCGCGAGATCGGGCGGGTACAGGCGGCGTTGGAGGCGGCGGGCGTTGGGGGTGGTGCGGCGGGTGTTGCTCCAGCAGGTGCCGCGGCTGGCTTTACCCCAGCAGGTGCCGCGTCCGGCTCTACTCCAGCCGGCACCGCCTCTGGCGCACCCTCATCCCGCGCTGCGCGCCACCTTCTCCCGGGGGGAGAAGGGAGCGGAGTGGAGGTCCTGCCGCTGCATGGCGAGTTGCCGGTGGAGCAGCAGACCAAGGTGTTGCAGCCGGATCCGCAAGGGCGGCGGCGCGTGGTGCTGGCGACCAACGTCGCCGAGTCCTCGGTGACGCTGCCCGGGGTGCGCGTGGTGATCGACGCCGGGCTGGCGCGGGAGCCGCACTACGATCCCAACAGCGGCTTCTCGCGGCTGGACGTGACCGCCATCGCCCAGGCCTCGGCCGATCAGCGCGCCGGCCGCGCCGGCCGTGTCGCCAGCGGCTGGACCTACCGGCTGTGGCCGCAATCGCAACGCCTGGAGGCGCAACGCCGCGCCGAGATCCTGCAGGTGGAGCTGGCCGGGCTGGCGCTGGAACTGGCCGCCTGGGGCAGCGATGGCCTGCGCTTCGTCGATCCGCCGCCGGCCGGCGCACTCGCCGCCGCCCGCGA
>NZ_AQOK01000063.1:0-5515 GCF_000364645.1 Xanthomonas sp. SHU 308
ATGCCGGCGCGGTGCTGGCGCCGCTGCTGACCGCGGCCACCGCCACCGCCGGCGCGGCCGCTGTCGGCGGCACCGAGGGCGCCGGCAAGCGCATTGTCGCCATCACCTCCTGCCCCACCGGCATCGCCCACACCTTCATGGCCGCCGAGGGCCTGCAGCAGGCGGCCAAGGTGCTGGGCCACCAGATCCGGGTGGAAACCCAGGGCTCGGTCGGCGCGCAGGACGCGCTCAGCGCCGAGGAGATCACCGCCGCCGACCTGGTGCTGATCGCCGCCGACCGCGAGGTCGACCTGGGCCGCTTCGGCGGCAAGCGCCTGTACAAGAGCGGCACCAAGCCGGCGATCAACGACGGCCCGGCGCTGATCCGCAAGGCCCTGGCCGAGGCCCGCGTGCATGCGGCCGGCAACGGCGGCGGCGCCCCGGCCAAGGCCCAGGGCGGCCGCTCCGCCGGCCCGTACAAGCACCTGATGACCGGCGTGTCCTTCATGCTGCCCTTCGTCACCGCCGGCGGCCTGCTGATCGCGCTGGCGTTCGCGCTCGGCGGCGTCCACACCATCGACGATGTGTACAAGGGCACGTTGGGCTGGAACCTGTTCCAGATCGGCGCCAAAGCAGGTTTCGTCCTCATCGTCCCGGCGCTGGCCGGCTACATCGCCTACTCCATCGCCGACCGCCCGGGCATCGCTCCCGGCATGATCGGCGGCATGGTCGCGGCCAACCTCGGCGCCGGCTTCCTCGGCGGCATCCTCGCCGGCTTCATCGCCGGCTATGGCGTGGCTGCGCTCAACCGCTGGATTCGGTTGCCACGCACGCTGGAAGGGCTGAAGCCGATGCTGATCCTGCCGGTGCTGGGGACGCTGCTGGTGGGCCTATTGATGATGTATGTGATCGGCAAGCCGGTCGCGGAGCTGCTGGCCTGGTTCACCGCCTGGCTGCGCGAAATGCAAGGCAGCAGTGCGGCGTTGCTGGGACTCCTGCTGGGCGCAATGATGGCATTCGATATGGGAGGGCCGGTCAACAAGGCAGCCTACACGTTCTCGACGGGCTTACTGACGAGTCAGGTGTATACGCCAATGGCCGCGGTCATGGTCGCAGGCATGACGCCGCCACTTGGCATTGCCCTGGCAACCTGGGCATTTCGCGACCGCTTCACCAAAGAGGAACGCGATACCAGCGCTGCAACCGGCGTGCTCGGTCTGGCCTTCGTCACCGAAGGCGCCATTCCTTATGCCGCGCGCGACCCACTGCGCACCATTCCCGCACTGATGCTCGGCTCGGCGCTGGCCGGCGCCATCTCGATGGCCGCCGGCGCCGAACTGAAGGTGCCGCACGGCGGCGTGTTCGTTCTGCCCATCCCCAACCAGGTGACCCATGTAGGCATGTACCTGGCGGCTCTGCTCGCCGGCACCGTGGTCACCGCAGTAGCGCTGCGGGTGCTGAAGAAGCCGGTTCTCGCCTGATCCTGTCCACGCGCCGGCGCGTCGCCCTGCGATGCCCCTCCCCCCGTCGCCGCTGGCGGCGCGCCGGCCTTTCCTGCTGAAGGAGTTCCGCCATGTCCCGTCCCCTTATCTCGCACCTGCCCCTGGCCACCCTGGCGCTGGCCCTGGCCGCGCCGCTGGCCCACGCCCAGGACGCCAGCGACGCGTTCAAGCTCAAGCTCGCCTACACCGGCGAGGCCGCGGCCTCGCTGGATGGCGGCAAGCACCAGGGCAGCGCCTACGCCGGGCAGCTGATGTTCGGCACCGACGTGGACCTGCAGCGGCTGATGGGCTGGAACGGCGCCACGCTGAAGGTCTACGGCATCAACCGCCACGGCACCAACCTGGCCAACGGCAACATCGGCAACAGCACCTCGGTGCAGGAGATCTACGGCGGCCAGGGCACGCGCCTGGCCAATTTCACCATCGACCAGAAGCTGTTCGACGATCGCCTGGAGCTGGAAGCCGGCCGCAGCGTGGCCAACATCCACTTCCTGGGCTCGGAGCTGTGCAACTACTTCCAGGGCAACTCGGCCTGCGGCAACCCGACCTTCGTGTTCCGCACCAGTAACTTCACCTACTGGCCGGTGTCGAGCTGGGCCGCGCATGCCAAGGCCTGGGTGACTCCGAACGTGTATGTCCACGTCGGCGCCTACGAGGTCAACCCGATCCAGGCCGAACGCGGCCAGCACGGCCTGAACTGGAGCACCAACGACAGCACCGGGGTGATCGTGCCGTATGCGATCGGCTACAGCACCCAGGCCAGCGGCGCGCGCCTGCCGGCGATGTACGAGCTGGGCGGCTGGCAGGACAACTCGGACTACCGCGATCCGCTCAACGACCGCAACGGCAACCCGGCGCGGCTGAGCGGGCTGGACTACGCCACCCGCAGCGGCCGCTCCGGCGCGTTCTTCCGCTTCGAACAGCAGGTCACCCGCCCCGATCCGGACAGCAATCGCGGGCTGGTGCTGTTCGGCTCGGTGCTCAAGGGCACCTCCGGGCAGTTGATCGAAGACCACTTCCTGGAGCTGGGCCTGGTCCAGCGCGGCACCTTCGCCAGCCGTCCCAACGACAACATCGCCTTCGTCGTCACCCAGCAGCACTACAGCGACGACGCTTTGGAAGACCTGCGCCTGGCCCGCGCCGCGGCCGGCGGCAGCGGCACCCCGCACCGCTCGCAGACCATGATGGAGCTGAGCTACGGCATCCAGGTCACCCCGCAACTGCGCATCGCCCCGAACCTGCACTACATCGTGCATCCGGACCAGTTCAACGAACCGGCGCGCACCCGCGACCTGCCCAATGCATTGGTGGCTGGGTTGCGGCTGGACTGGGCGCTCTGAGGGGCCGGGATTTGGGATTCGGGATTGGGGATTCGCAAAGGCGGGCGGACTGCGGCCTGAAAGTTTGCGTGCAGACGCGGCGCGCGGTCTGACGCTGACAGCATCAGTGCAGACCGACTCATCCGCGCAGATGCCGACATGATTCACTCTCGATAGCGGCATGTTGAACGCACGAGACCCCGGCATGCCGGGGCCTCGTGCGTTTTCTTCCCTTTGATTCCGATCGCAGTGGCGCTGCGCCGATCCGTCGGCGCCTGCGGGAGCGAAACGTGGCCGGCGAATCGAGATCCGTTCGATTCCGTGCGAGCCGTCTCCCTGGCGCGGGAGCGGTGACGTTGCCGACCCGTTCATGATGCCGCGGCCCCGGAGGCGTGAGGATCGGCGGATGCCGCGGCCGGCTATAGGATTTTTCCTACCCGACTGATCAGGACCGGCGAGCGCGCAGCGATGTCATGGATGATAATGGTCATCACCGCATCGCAGAATCTGGATACACACTCCATCGAAGCTACATCGACGTATGTGAACGTAGTGACTTCGCCGCCGCCGATTACGACGGTTTTCCCACATCCCCGTTGCAAGCATTTCGCATCATGCGCATCCTGGTCGCCGAAGACGATACGTCCATTGCCGTTGCATTGCGCGACTCGCTCGCCGAGTGCGGCCACGTAGTGGACCATGTCGGCGACGGTGCCGCCGCCGAGCGCGCGCTCGGTAGCGAAAGCTATCAACTGCTGGTCCTCGACCTGGGCCTGCCGCGCCGCGACGGGCTACAGGTGCTGCAGCGCCTGCGCGCGCGCCGCGACGAGATCCCGGTGCTGGTGGTGACGGCGCGCGATGCCGTGGAAGACCGCATCCACGCGCTCGACCAGGGCGCCGACGACTACCTGATCAAGCCCTTCGAACTGTCCGAGTTCCTCGCCCGCACCCGCGCGCTCCTGCGTCGCAGCAGCAGCGGCGGCGTGCCGGAACTGGTGCTGGGGCAACTGCGCATCAACCTGGCCGGGCGCCGAGTGTGGCTGCAGGACCAGCCGCTGGACCTGACCGCGCGCGAGTTCGCGCTGCTGGAGACCCTGCTGCTGCGCAGCGGGCGTGTGGTCAGCCGCAGCCAGCTGACCGAAGCACTGTGCGACTGGCAGCACGAAATCACCGACAACGGCCTGGACATCTCCATGCACCGCCTGCGGCGCAAGCTGCACGGCGCCGGCGTCGGCATCCGGACCATCCGCGGCCTGGGCTATCTGCTGGAGGAGTCGCGCGCCGCCTCACCGGCCGCCGACCACGCACAGATGCCGCAGTGAGCGCGACCGCGGCCGCGCAGTCGCCGGCATACCGCCACCCCAGCCTGCGCCAGCGACTGCTGGCGTTCCTGCTGATTCCAACCATGCTGCTGATGCTGGTGGTGTCGGCGCTGTTCTACCTGCTGATGCTCAAGTACACCAATCACGTCCACGACATGGACCTGAAGGAGGACACGCAGGGCCTGGCGAATGCGGTCAACGACCCCGGCGAGCGCATGCCGCTGACCCTGCAGGCGCGGCAACTGCTGGAGTACAGCAGCGACGGCCGGGTGTTCTTCAAGCTCGACAGCCGCCGCCACGGGGTGATCAGCGGCAGCACCCAGCCGATTCCGTCGCATCCGGATCCGGCCGAAGTCGGCCGGGTGATGCTGTACGACGACCGCATGGACAACGGCGTGCCGGTGCGTGTGGCCAGCCTGTTGCTGCCCTCGGCGCTGGAGCCGGGCGACTGGCTCACCGTGTCGGTGGCCGAGACCCTGGACGACCGTCACCGCCGCGCCCGCGAGATCCTGGTGCTGATGCTGCCGACCGAACTGCTGCTCACCTGCTCGCTGCTGGTGCTGGTCTGGCATGGCGTGCGGGTCGGCCTGCGCATGCTGGAGCCGGCGGTGCGGCGGCTCGACGACAGCCAGCGCGACCTCAGCCCGGTGTCCGGTCCCGACATCCCGGTGGAGATCGTGCCGCTGACCCAGGCCATCGACGGCCTGCTCGGCCGCCTCAAGCACATGATGGCGCTGCAGGAACGCTTCCTCGCCGACGCCGCGCACCAACTGCGCACGCCGCTGGCCGGGCTGAGCATGCACGTGCAGCGCGCCCAGGCCAGCCAGCGCCCGGAAGACACCGCGCAGGCGCTGCAGCACATCCGCCAGCTGACCGACCGCGCCACCCGCACCTCCACCCAGCTGCTGGCGCTGACCCGCACCCAGGCCCCGCGCGAGAGCATCCGCCCGCTGCTGCCGCTGGACCTGGCGCAATGGCTGCCGCAGGCGCTGGCCGAGCGCATCCCCGACGCCCTGCACGCCGGCGTGGACCTGGGCTACGACGGCGGCGACGACGACGCGGCTGCGGCCTGGGTCGCCGCCGACGCCTATGCGCTGCGCGAACTGCTCGACAACCTGCTGGACAACGCGTTCCGCCACGCCGCCGGCCGTGTGGTCACGGTCAGCCTGCGGCGCGACCCGCTGTCCGTGCGCCTGGCCGTGGACGACGCCGGCAGCGGCATCGACGACGCCCTGCTGCCGCGCCTGGGCGAGCGCTTCTTCCGCGCCCCGGACGCGCCCGAAGGCGGCACCGGCCTGGGCCTGGCGATCGTCGCCAACATCGCCGCCCGCCACCACGCCACGCTGCGCTACCGGCGCTCGGCGCTGGGGGGCCTGCGTGCGGAGCTGGACCT
>NZ_AQOK01000064.1:0-8799 GCF_000364645.1 Xanthomonas sp. SHU 308
CGGCGGCCCTGCCGGCAGCGGCGAGCCAGGCCCCCGCCGCCAGCGTCCAGTGCGCGACGACCGCCACCGCCAGGCTGCGCTGGTCGCCGGCGACGCTGGCGCCATTGCTGGTGGCGTTCCTGCAGATGTCGGCGATCGGCGCGCTGTGGGCCTACCTGGAGCCGCTGGCGTTGCGCGCGGGACTGGACGCGCACGCGGCGCAACTGCAGACCTCGTGGGTGCTGGGCATGCAGATCGTCGGCGGGTTGGCGGCGATCTACTGGGTGCGACGGCTGTCGGTGACGGCGACCCTGGCCCTGGGCAGCGTGGCGCTGTGCCTGGTGGCCGCGGCGATGTACCGGGTTCCGGGCAATGCGACGCTGGGCTTTGCCGCGGTGTGCGTGGCGTTCGGCTTCGCCTGGATGTTCCTGATGCCGTTCCATGTCGGCCTGGCGCTGCGCGCCGATGCGCAGGGGCGGGTGGCGGTGCTGGTGCCGGCCGCGCAGTTGATCGGGTCGGCCTGCGGGCCGTTGCTGGCGTCGCTGCTGCTGCATGCCGACGATCCGGCGCCGGTGCCGCTGGTCGGTCTGGGCTTTGCGCTGACCGCGGCGCTGCTGGCGCTGTGGATCGGCCGGCGGCAGCGCCGTCCGGCCGTCGTGGAGGCGGGCTCGCATGCGGGCTGATGCTGGTGGCCGTGCGAGCGTGCTGGCCGCTGCGATGACGCGCTTCCGTCGGCCGCGCATGGTGCAGGGCAGGGGACTGCCAGGCACCGGGCATCGGCCGATGTCCGCCAAGCAGGAGCGCGGCGATGGCGTCTGAGCCCGTGCTGGACACCCAACCGGAGACGGTCGCGGCGCTGTTCGCCGCGCAGCAGGCCACCGCGCTGGCCTGGCGCGGCTCCTCGGCGAACACGCGGCGCGCGCATCTGCGTGCGCTGCGCGATGCCTTGCTGGCGCGACGGAAGAAGCTGATCGCCGCCTTCGCCGCCGATTTCGCCAAGCCCGCACTGGAAGTGGAATTGACCGAGCTGCTGCCGGTGGTCGACGAGATCGCCACCGCCATCGCGCAGCTGCCGCGCTGGATGCGTCCGCGCAAGGTCTCGCCCACCTTGCTTGCCCTGGGTACGCGCGCGCGCATCGCGTTCCAGCCCAAGGGCCGCTGCCTGATCATCGGGCCCTGGAACTACCCGGTGGCCACCGTGCTGGGGCCGTTGGTGTCGGCACTGGCCGCCGGCAACACGGCGCTGATCAAGCCCTCCGAATTCACCCCGCAGGTCAACGCGGTGCTGCAGGCGGTGCTGGACGAGGCATTCGCACCGGAAGAAGTGGCCCTGGTGCAGGGCGGCGCGGCGACCGCGCAGGCCTTGCTGGCCTGTCCGTTCGACCATGTGTTCTTCACCGGTTCGGCGGCGGTCGGCCGGGAGGTGATGGCCGCGGCGGCGCGGCAGCTGACGCCGGTGACGCTGGAACTGGGCGGCAAGTCGCCGGTGATCGTCGACCGCAGCGCCGACCTGCGTCTTGCCGCCGAGGTGATCGTCTGGGCCAAGCTGGTCAATGCCGGACAGACCTGCATCGCCCCGGATACCTTGTTCGTGCATCGCGACGTCAGCGCGCGCCTGCTCGCACACTGCCGCGCCCTGCTGGCGCAGCGCTACGGTGCCGGCGCGCAGGCGGTCGCCGCCAGCCCGCACCTGGCGCGCATGATCCACCCGGCCCATGCCGCGCGGGTGGCCGCGCTGATCGACGAAGCGCGCGCCGGCGGCGCGCAGTTGCTGGCCGGTGGCGAGCACGACGCGGAGAGCTGCTACGTGGCGCCGACGCTGCTGGCGCAGGTGCCGCCGCAGGCGCGGATCGCGCGGGAGGAGATCTTCGGTCCGGTACTGCCGGTGGTCGAGTTCGCGCGCCTCGACGAGGTGCTCGATCGGCTCGACGTCGCGCCCAAGCCGTTGGCGCTGTACCTGTGGAGCCAAGACCGTGCCGGCATCGCCCAGGTGCTGGCGCGCACCAGTTCCGGCAGTGCGGTGGTCAACCACTGCCTGCAGCAGTTCGTGCACAGCGGTTTGCCGTTCGGCGGGGTGGGCGCCTCGGGATTCGGCAGCGCGCACGGCGTGCACGGCTTCCGCACCTTCTCGCACGAACGCGCGCTGCTGCGCGGCGGCCGACTGCCGATCGTCAAGGCGTTCTTTCCTCCGTACACCACGTTGCAGCGGCGCTTGGCGGCCGGCCTCAGCGGTTGGCTGGCACGGCGCTGAGCGACGTTGCCGGTGTGCCAGCGGCGGGCGCGGTAAGATGCGATGTCGGCGCGTGCCGCGACGTCGCGGCGCAGCCCGCGCACCCATTGCCGCGGCGATGCGTGCCGTCAGGCTGGCGACGTGCCGCCACCGCGGCGCCTGCTGCTTCACCACCATCGAGATCCCATGCCCGCCGACACGCCGCGTCCCTCCGCACCGCACCGCCCGCGCCTGACCGGGAACAAGGTGCCGGCCCAGCATCGCGCCACAGAAACCTACGAACAGATCCTCTCGGTCACCGCGCAACTGCTCGGCGACGTCGGCGTGGAGCGGCTGTCCACCAACCTGGTGTGCGCGCGTGCCGGGCTGACGCCGCCGGCGCTGTACCGCTATTTCCCCAACAAGTACGCGCTGCTGTCGGAACTGGGCCGGCGGCTGATGGAGCGGCAGAACCAGCTCGTCCCGAAGTGGATCACGCTGCAGGCGATGAGCGGCACGCGCGAGGAGTTGCAGCGCGCGCTGGCCGGGTTGGTGCTGGATACCTACCGCGTCACCAAGGCGACCGAGGGCGGGGTGTGGGTGCTGCGCGCGTTGCGCGCGGTGCCGGCGCTGCAGCAGGTGCGCCTGGAGTCGCATGCGCAGGTGACCAAGGGCCAGGTGCGCTTCCTCAGCGAGGCCTTCCCCGACGCCGACCCGCGCCAGTTGCGCCTGGTCAGCCGCATCGTGGTCGACCTGATCTATGCGACCGTGGAGTTGCTGTTCGACACCCGCCTGAGCGCGCGCGCGGTGGCCGATACGGTGGCGGCGATGATCGCCAGCCATATCGAGCAGTTGCGCGATGCGGCCTAGCGAGAATATCCCCGCACTCGGGAACGGGCGCGCAGACCATTGCGCTTCTTATCGCCGGAGCGGCCGGCGCTAGCCGCGACACGCTGAGGTGTCGCGGCTGAAGGCGCTCCTACGATAGGAGTGGATCCACTTCGGTATCCCCGTAAGTTCCGATCCCGCGGATGTCTCACCAGGAAGCGACGACGCTGCCCTTCTTGACCACTTCCACCTTGTCGCTCGTACTGTTGTAGCGCAGATACACGCTGCCGTACTTCTCGAGGATGATGCGCTGATTGGCATTCATTCTCAGGCTGTTGTCGCCAAGGTCGATGCCCATGTTGTAGTTGGACTGGTCGAAGTTGATGCCGATGTTGCCGAGCGCGCCGCTGTCGAAGTGGATGCCGTTCTGCCAGCCACGCGTGCCCGGCTGGATCTGGATGGCATGCGTGCCGGCGGTGCTGGAACCCGGGGTGTTGAGCAGATTGAGGCCGATCGTCGACCCGCCGTTGGTGTAGGAGGTCAATTCGCCGTTGAACAGGATGCTGGTGCCGTGCGTTGCGACGTTTTGCCCCGCGATACCGTCGTAGCCGTGGAACAGTTCGCTGTGGAAACCCGCCAGCCACGGCGAACCGGTGCTGCGCTGGAACGCGCGGACGGTGGCGCCCACGCTCTGCGAACTGTCCTGGGTCGCGTTGGGATGTTTGGTCGCATTGAGCTGGATGTACAGCGGCCAACTGAAGGAGTTCTGCTGGTCGGACTCGGAGATCAGCGACAGGATCTCGTTGGTGTAGCCGGGGCCGACATTGGACGCATCGCGCCGGCCCCAGCGCACGGAGGTGTCCAGCGCCGGCGCGGACACCGGCGTGCTGGAGAACTCCATGAACTGGCTCAGTTGTTCCCCGACGCTGGTGATGGCGCCGGCGCTGGCGACCACCAGGGCGGCGACGCCGAACAGCAGCACCCGGTTGACCGTCACGGCACGGCGCAGGCGTTGGTCCTTGGCCTGGAGTTGTTGCTCCAGCCGCTCCACCCTGGCAATCAAGGACGCGTCATTGCCGGCATTGCTCACGTTCTCGTTCATCGTTGCGTTCCTTCGTTGAGATGACTGACAAGCCGGGGCTGGACGGATGTCCAGCGAGGCGCGCTTACTCCACCGCCAGATCGTCGACCTTCTGCCAGCCGCGCGGCAGCAGTCCGCCGCGGCTGGCGCGGGCGCCGAGGTAGGCGTCCAGGTCCTTGAACGACAGCGACATGGTGCGTTGGCCGCTCTTCACCAGCAGCGTGTTGCCCGGCGCCACCGCGGCGATCGCCACCACCCGCTCGGTGCTGAGCTTGGCCTTGGGGATGTCGATGATCTTGTTGCCCTTGCCCTTGTCCAGCTCGGGCAGGTCGGCGACCGGGAACGCCAGCAGGTGGCCGGCGCTGGTGACCGCGACGATGCGGTCGCTGCCGGCGCCGCTCACCGGTGCGGGCGGCAGCACCTTGGCGTTCGGGGTCAGGTTGAGCATGGCCTTGCCGGCCTTGTTGCGGCTGGTCAGGTTCTCGAAGCGGGTGACGAAGCCGTAGCCGTGCGAGGACGCCAGCACCAGACGGCTGTCGTTCTCGCCGCTGGCGATGGCCTGGAACGAGGCACCGGCCGCAGGCGAGAAGCGTCCGGTCAGCGGCTCGCCGTTGCCGCGCGCCGAGGGCAGGGTGTGGACCAGGGTCGAATAGGCGCGGCCTTCCGAATCCAGGAACGCCACCTGCTGCGTGCTGCGCCCGCGTACCGCCGCCAGCAGGCCGTCGCCATCGCGGTAGGACAGCGCCGCCGGATCCACGTCGTGGCCCTTGGCCGCGCGGATCCAGCCCTTCTCCGACATCACCACGGTCATCGGCTCGCTCGGCACCAGCTCGGTCTCGTCGATGGCCTGGGCCGCACCACGCTGCACCAGCGGTGAGCGCCGCGCATCGCCGAACTTCTTGGCGTCGGCCATCAGCTCGTCCTTGATCAGCTTCTTCAGCTTGGTCTTGCTGGCCAGCACCGCCTGCAGCTGCTCGCGTTCCTTGGCCAGCGCGTCCTGCTCGCCGCGGATCTTCATCTCCTCCAGCCGCGCCAGCTGGCGCAGGCGCGTCTCCAGGATGTAGTCGGCCTGTTCCTCGCTGAGCCCGAAGCGCGCGATCAGCGCCGGCTTCGGCTCGTCCTCGGTGCGGATGATGCGGATCACCTCATCTAGGTTGAGGAACGCGGTCAGCAGGCCTTCCAACAGGTGCAGGCGGCGCTCGACCTTCTCCAATCGATGGTTGAGGCGGCGCACCACGGTGTCGCTGCGGAAGCGCAGCCATTCCTCCAGCAGGGTCTTGAGGTTCTTGACCTGCGGGCGGCCGTCCAGGCCGATCACGTTGAGGTTGACCCGGTAGCTGCGCTCCAGGTCGGTGGTGGCGAACAGGTGGCCCATCAACTGCTCGGCGTCGACCCGGTTGGAACGCGGCACCAGCACCACCCGCACCGGGTTGGCGTGGTCGGACTCGTCGCGGATGTCTTCCAGCCAGGGCAGCTTCTTGGCGCGCATCTGCTGCGCGATCTGCTCGATCACCTTGGACGGCGACACCTGGTACGGCAGCGCCGTGACCACGATGTTGGCGTTTTCCTTCTGGTAGGTGGCGCGGGCGCGCACGCTGCCATGGCCGGTTTCGTAAATGGTGCGCAGGTCGGCGGCCGGGGTGATGATCTCGGCGGTGGTCGGGTAGTCCGGGCCGCGCACGTGCTCGCACAGGTCGGCGACGCTGGCGTCGGGGTCGTCGAGCAGGCGGATCAGCGCGCTGACGATCTCGTTGAGGTTGTGCGGCGGCACGTCGGTGGCCATGCCCACGGCGATGCCGGTGGTGCCGTTGAGCAGCAGGTGCGGCAGCCGCGCCGGCATCCAGGTCGGCTCGTCCAGGGTGCCGTCGAAGTTCGGCGACCAGTCCACCGTGCCCTGGCCCAGTTCGCCCAGCAGCACTTCGGCGATCGGGGTCAGCTTGGACTCGGTGTAGCGCATCGCCGCGAACGACTTCGGGTCGTCGGTGGAGCCGAAGTTGCCCTGGCCTTCGATCAGCGGGTAGCGGTAGGAGAACGGCTGCGCCATCAGCACCAGCGCTTCGTAGCAGGCGCTGTCGCCGTGCGGGTGGTATTTGCCGATCACGTCGCCGACCGTGCGCGCGGACTTCTTCGGCTTGGCCGTCGCGTTCAGGCCCAGCTCGCTCATCGCATAGATGATGCGCCGCTGCACCGGCTTGAGCCCGTCGCCGAGGAAGGGCAGGGCGCGGTCCAGCACCACGTACATGGAGTAGTCGAGGTAGGCGCGTTCGGCGTATTCGCGCAGCGGCAGCTGTTCGAAGCCATGGAAGGCGGGGCGGGCGAGATCGGTCATGCGCAGGAAATACCTATAGGGGAACGCGGCGCCAGGCGCCGCAGGTCAGCCGGTCGATTATCCGGATGCGGCCGGCGATGCCAAGCCGCGCGTGCCGCCGGCGCTGGCCAGGTAACGGGCCGGAGGATGGCCGAAGCGGCCGCGAAAGGCGGTGACGAAGGCGCTGGGGCTGCTGTAGCCGAGTCGGAAGGCGGTGTCGGCGACGCTGGCGCCGTCGCTGAGCCGGCGCAGCGCCTCGGCCAGCCGCGCCTGCTGGCGCCAGCCGGCGAAGCCGAAGCCGGTCTCGTCGCGGAAGTGGCGGCTCAGGCTGCGCGCCGACAGCCCGGCCCAGTGCGCCCATTGCGCTAGCGAGCGGTCGTCGGCGGGGGTTTCCAGCAACTGGGTGGCGATCCGCAGCAGCCGGCGGTCGCGCGGCATCGGCAGGTGCAGATGCTCGACCGGGGCGTTGCGCACCTCGTCCAGCAGCACCGCGCACAGGCGCTGCTGCTCGGCCGCCAGCACCGGCGGCACCCCCCACTGGCTCATCCGCCGCAGCACCTCCCGGAACAGGCCGTTCATGCCGATCACGCAGGTCCGCGGCGGCAGGTCGGCGCAGACGTCGGGGCGGATCAGCACCAGGTAGCTGCGCACCCGCCCGGACACCTGCACCGTGTGCAGTTCCTGCGGCGGCATCCAGCCGGCACAGCCCGGCGGCAGCGACCACTGGCCGTGCGCGGTGCGGGTGCTCAGCACGCCGTCCTCCACATAGATCAATTGCCCGCGCACGTGGCGGTGCCAGTCCACCTCGCGCCGCAGCGACACCGGCGAATGCGCGATGAAGGCCAGCGCGGGCGGGCCATCGGCGCGCTCGAACCACTCCATGGCGCGCGGGTCCAGCGCACTGTCGGAGCCGACGCTGGCCGGAGCGTCGGCCGGCTGGGTTGGCGCGATTTCGATATCCATTGTCCGGATTGTAATACCGAGCCATGGCCGCGCGCCGCTACAGTGCGCTCGCCGTCAGCGTTCCTCCGCTGCAACGCAGCATCTAGTTTCCTTGGGGATATTTTCTTGACATATATTTCTAAATGAAAATAATAGGCGCCCATGAACTGCGCTCCCTCCTTTCCTGGCCCGCCCTCGTTCGGCCTGTTGCTGCGCCAGGTGCGTGACGGCCTGATGCGCCGCCTCGACCGCGCCATGGCCGGGCTGGAGCCGGACCTGGGCTTCAGCCACTACATCGGCATGAAGGCCCTGGCCCACATGGCGCCGTGCACCGCCAACGAACTGGCCCAGGCCATCGACCAGAACCCCAGCGCGGTGACGCGCCTGCTGGACAAGCTGGAAGACCTGGGCTGGGTGCGCCGCGAGGCGCACGCGCAGGACCGCCGCGCGTTGCGCCTGGTGCTGACCGACGAAGGCCAGGCGCTGTGGCAGCAGCTCAAGCAGCGCGGCGACGACGTCATCGCCGATGCCTTGCGCGATCTGTCCGCCGACGAGCGCGAGCACTTGTTTTCGCTGTTGGTCCGCGTCCGCGATTCCCTCAATTCGCCCTGAACCCGCTCACATGACTCTGTCTTCTTCTCCCTCCCGCCTGCGCCCGTTCGCGGTCGCGGCCCTCACCCTGGCACTGGCGGCCTGCGCCAGCAGCCGTGGCCTGGAACCGCAGGGGCGCCGGCTCGATGCCGACCGCCAGCTGCACATCGGCAAGACCCTGGCCGCCGACGCGCTGGCGCCGGCGCCGTGGCCGCAGCAGGACTGGTGGAAGGCGCTGGGCGATCCGCAGCTCGACGCGCTGATCGCCGAGGCCCTGCAGGGTACGCCCAGCCTGGACGCGGCCGATGCGCGACTGCGCCTGGCGCAGGCGCAGGCCGGCGCGGCCGATGCCGACCGCGGCGCCAAGCTGTCGCTGTCGGCCGGCTACACCGGCCTGCAACTGCCCAAGGGCCTGGCCGGCGACGAGATCGGCGGCAAGTACATCCACAACGAGCAGGCGCTGCTGAACTTCAGCTACGGCTTCGACCTGTGGGGCGGCAAGCGTGCCTCGTGGGAGGCGGCGGTGGACCAGGCGCATGCGGCCGAGGTCGACGCGCAGGCCGCGCGCCTGGACCTGTCGGCCGGCGTCGCCCGGGCCTACGCGCAACTGGGCTACGCCTGGCATCTGTACGACCTGGCCGGCGCCGAACTGGCCCGCTCGGAGAACAGCCTGAAGCTGGTGCGGCAGCGCCGCGATGCCGGCATCGACAACAACCTGCAACTGCGCCAGGCCGAGGCGCGGGTGCCGGCGGCGCGCCAGCAGCAGGCGGCGGCGCAGCAGCAGATCGACGAAGCGCGCACCGCCCTGGCGGCCTTGCTCGGGCGCGGCCCGGATCGCGGGCTGCAGATCGAGCGCCCGCG
>NZ_AQOK01000065.1:0-6756 GCF_000364645.1 Xanthomonas sp. SHU 308
GTGGCGATGCGATAGCCCTGGATCAGCACCCAGAACATCGTCGCCGTCAGCGCAATCACACTCACCCAGTTCATCGCACGCCGCGTCAACTCCAGACCGAAGGTCGCGATCTCGTTGGTGAAGTAGTTGTTCACCAATCTGAAGAACAGGAAGTCGCCCAGGTTGGCGTCCGCCAGCGGCTGCACCCAGTGCGTCGCAGTGTCGAAAAGTCCGTTCATGCTGCCTGTCTATCCGGTGTCTGGTGATGAATGTGGGCTGCTACGCGGTCAGTTCTGCAGCGCGCCAGCCAGCACGCCGGCCTGCACGACCTGCCCCAGCAGGTCGTCCTTGTTGCCATTCAGGGCGCGCCGCGCGAGCCGCGACTGGTCGTCCTTGAGCGCCACGATGTAGGAGTCGTAAGCCTTCATCTGCGCATTCCAGTAGTCCAGGTCCATGGCATTCTGCGCCGCGAAGCGGCGGACTTCGTTATCGTTGGCGGCCAGCGCGCCTTGGCTCGACCCGATGCTGTCGCGCTGGGCCTCGATCTGTTTCTTGAACTGCTGGTTGCGCTCGATCAGTCGCTTGAGCATGCGCACGGTCTCGTTGTACTGGGCGTTCTGCGCCATCACGATGCGCGCGCACACCTTGGTCTGCTCCCCCACCGCGTCACCGCTCATGTTCGGCGCCAGGGCCTTGAACTGGTTGAGCAGTCCCGAGAGGCCGCTCTTGGCGGCGCCCGGGCAACTGTCTTCCAGGCCGTAGTCCTGGGGCCGCTCGGCGAAGTTGTCCTGCATGGTGGACTCGCCCAGTTGCAGCCGCTGGAGCTTGATGAGCTGCTGCTGGTAGTGCTCCAACTGCTTCTGGTACTGGCTGATCGTTTCCTGCCAGCGTTTCGCGGTCTCCGCGTACTCCGCCATCGCTTTGTACATCGACTCCGGATCATTGACGATCACCTGTGCGTTGGCCTGGCCGGCGCAGAGTCCACCGGCAAGCAGCAGTGCCGCGAACCACGGCGAGAGCGGGATGAGGGAGCGGCGTTGGCGAAATGCTGTATTCACGGCAGGTCTCGTCGGGTCAGAAGCAAAACCGGTGGATCGGGATCAGGAGGCAGTCCTACAGAGCGAGGACGCCAGCGGGGCGAGGCTGAGCAGAAGGGCTTGGACGGGGGCGAAGCACTGCCCGGCAGCCGCAAGAGCAATTTCTTGCTGACGACTGCGGATTTGCCCACCACCTGGGCTGAGGGATCGATGCAGGTTCTGGTCCTGCTGCGGCCATGGTCCTTATGCGCAGTTGGGGCAGGTTGGGGCAAACTCTGACATAGGTGTGGTTGAATTTCCACCTCCCCTCATTCAGGCGGGCGTGGCCGGCTTCGCCGAACGCCTTCCATGCGTGGCCCTACAGCGGGCTGTAGGAAAAGTCTGACCCCTCAACGCGGTAGTTTCCGACCACGCTTGCGCAGTCCGCTTGTCAACACCCGCCTGATGGGGATCACGCCCCTTGGCCGAGCCTGAGATGCAGACGCCCACCCCCAGGGGGAAGGACACGTGATGCGTCACCACCACATTGCAATCAAGCTGGCCGCCGCACTGACGCTGCTCACGGGCAGCGCGTCGGCGCGCTGCCCGGATATCGGCCATATCCTTGGCTCGGCGAGTACCGGCTTGGGTCGAGGTACCCACAGGCTCGCGATCTATCCCAGCTCAGTACCGCGCGGGTGTATGTCTTTCAGCAGGAGGGCATCAGCTATCTGCAAATCAACGACCCGACCGACCAAGCGCACACCGCCATAGGCTGGGTCGAGAACACGCGCCGGGTCCTGCCCATCGGTGCCGATGCCGACCGCACGGTGATTCTGCCAGTCGCCTCACCGACACCGGCAGATACCCTTCTGGCCTACGAAGCAGACGATGTGACCGTCCGCCTACAAAACACCTCTGGCGGCGACACCTGGCTCATCGTGCCCAAAAAGTGACAAGGATCACTACCGACCGGCTCTGCCCGGCGACAGCCCACCATCCGTCTTCTCGGCCGCCTGCACCAGCGATACAACACGTGCTTGGACCCGGGACGCGACTTCCTCCACCGTGAAGCCACGCCCGATTACCTATCTCACCGCTTTGGCACGGAACTCATCCGTGTATTGGTTGCTGCCGCCCATAAACACCCCGGACATTGCCATCAATTATGGCAACTGGATGTCTACGAAAGGCTGGCCGGTCCACGAGCAGTGCGCGATGAGCATGGCGAACAGGGGCCTGGCGATATCCCCGAAAAGTCCCAGACGCAGTCGCTTTCTGGATCAGCGGGCGACACCTGTCAAAATTTGTAGCCCCACTCCCTAATGATGGCTTCCAAGATGTGTTGATTCGGTACGGTCGCGCCTGGACATGTCATCAGAAATGTCCGGCGTGCCGCCGCCGTGGCCGGCGCGTCAAACTTCGGGTCCCATATCTGGATGGCGTGGAAGGCTGCGATTGGTGCCGTACATTGCGGACTCGGAGCGCCGAACCCGGACACGCTGGCCATGCAAAGAAAGACCGAGCAAGAATCAGGCGTCTGTGCGCGAGCTGGGGCGCTGATGCCGAGGCCTAAAGCCGCAGCCAGTGCGAGAGTGGCGGAAATGGCGCGTAGTTTCATGATGAACCTCCCTGGTTGCTGAAATGACGTGCTTGTTTTCGGGCGACTTGCGATAAGCGTGGCTCAACGAGACAGCGCCGGCGCCGATTGCTGTGGCGTCGGCTGGTACAGGCAATGCGTGGTTCTCGGCATGGCGGGTGGCTTACAGTCGGTTTGTAGAAGCAGACGGCGAGGTCCGAGAAACGGGTGGAGTGCTGTACCAGCTCTTCCGCGCGAAGGTGGGGATAGCGCTTGAGCATCTGCATAGTCAGCCATGAAGGC
Organism: Xanthomonas sp. SHU 308; assembly: GCF_000364645.1. Taxonomy (NCBI): domain Bacteria; kingdom Pseudomonadati; phylum Pseudomonadota; class Gammaproteobacteria; order Lysobacterales; family Lysobacteraceae; genus Xanthomonas; species Xanthomonas sp. SHU 308. The sequence goes on from NZ_AQOK01000065.1 coordinate 2,878, forward strand.
TCAAGAGCGAGGCTCGCGCCGCATTACTTTACCGGAACTGTGCCTGACCACAACTTGAAGAAATCCACCCAAGAGGGGCCCGGGCCAAACCAAGCTACAACTATCTGAATTTTATTAATATTTCATGGCAATGCCATCGCCACCGCAGCGACTGCTGCGGCAGACGATGGCCGCCGTGAACAAAAGAGAGGCGCTGGGTTGCGGATTCATTGCTGCCCCGAGAGTGGGGCCCAGCCATGCTACCTCCATGCCTGCTGACGTTGTTACCGACATGCCAGGCAACCATCGGTCTTCGAGGTTGCGTCGCGGCTACCACGGCGTGACCTACTCCACGCCCTACGCCCCTGCAGCAGTAGACGCTGGCGGTCAGCAACCCCTGCGCCGCGTTGGTGATCTTCTTCCACCCATCCATGCAGATTCCTGCATGAGCGTCCGCCCTGGAGGACAGCGCCGGGCGCTGAGCATTGCACCGATCCCCGCTGGCAGCGTCAGCCCTATGTCGCCATCACTGCGGCGGCTGGCGTGATGCACCAGCAGGCGTAGCAAAAAGGGGTCCGAAGCCCCCAGCGTCAAAGCAAACCGCGCGCTGCGAACGACATGGCGACGGCGCCTGCGACGATGACGTGATCCAGCGTGCGAATGTCCACCAGCGCCAGCGCCTGGCGACGCCGTGAGGTCATCGCCTTATCGGCCGCGCTCGGCTCGGTGCCCTCCGCTCGGATGGTTGTGGGAAACGATGAACGCGGCCGCATTGAGCCGTAGCGCCTGCTTCACCACATCGCGCGGATGCACGTCGGCGGCGTCGACCGTGCCGTGGAGCATCTCCACGTAGTCGATCAGACGACGCTTTGTATCCAGGAACAACACCGCGAAGACTTCGTGCTCGAAGCCGGCCAACTTGGTCAGCAGGTACCCCTTCACTGCCGCCTGCGAAATGAATGACCCCCCCGGGATAGTCAGTACATCCGCACAAGTCTCCCCACCGGGCAACGTCCAGAGTCCGTGCAGGGGAAGTGCACTCTGACCCTGGTTTTACTCTCCTCCACTACAGTTGCGCCACTCCGCATCCCAGCGTAAAACTCCAGCGCGAGGGCCATGATCGTGCCTGACATCCCGAAGGAGCGCCAGACATGGACCTGCACCAGCACCCCACTTTCGACTGGCTGCAGTTTCCCGAAGGCCGCGCCCGATTCTCCGGTGGCGTACGCGGCATCGTCGACGAGCAGCGTCATGAGACGTTCGCGGTAGAGGTCGGCGACGCCGAATACTTCGGCGAGATCCAAAGAGCCTTCCTGCCCGACGGCAACGACTACAACATCGAAATCGTCTCGTTCGGCTATGGCCGCGATGGCGACGTCGGCATGCACCTGCCGGGAACCTGTCGCGTCTTCAGTATCCCGGAAGTCGGCAGGATTCAGACGCTGGCAGTGCGCTTGATCGAAGCAGGTATGCAGTTCAACGACCGTCCATCGCTCCTGACCGAGTATCCCAATGCGCACTTCATGGGCAATGTTCTTTTCAGGGATGGCTGGATCCTGACCGATGCGGAGCGTGCGTCATGAGCGACGACTACGCCAAGCAAATCGATCAGATAAAGCGCGCGACGTCGCTTGATGAAATTCAGGCCCTGGCGCGCCAGTATTCGGCCAAAGCCTCCGGCGATGGCGGCATCCTCTACAGCCGGGATATCGGCAATGTATCGTCCAAAACGATCGCCCTCGAACTGGCGGGCAAGACCGGCGAACCGATCATCAACAGCACCCCCAGGGCGCAGTTCCTTGGCAATAAACAGGTCGAAGCAGCCGTGCGGTCCACTGCCGAACGCATCTTCGTCTCTCAGGGACAAAGCCTGGCCGACGCGGAAAAAGCTGCTGGCCATTTCCTCTATGGCGACGCCAAGGCTGCTGCGCGAAGCGCTACCTCCCTCGAAGGTTGCCTATGGGTGAAGCATCGCAGGAGTTCGCTGCCTCGCTGCGGGGCGACATCAAGCTGATCGCAACCAATGCCAACGTGGAGCGCGTCTTCGGCAAGGTGGAATTGCCGACGGTGCTGGACAATCCCAACGTCAAGACATTGGGCGGGCAGCCGATCGCTGCGCTGAAGCCCATATACGCGCGCCAGGGCGCTACCGATGTGCTGCCCATGGTGCAGGCGCAGTTCATTGAAGCCGCGCCCAAGGGCATCTTCGTCGCACCCGATGGCGCCGGACCGAAAGTCACGAAGGTCGCGATTTCGCGAGAAGCAGCCGCTACGCTTGGGGCAGATGCTGCCAAGTTCCCGGCCGCTGCCGAACTCAGCGCCGCCGGTCTGGCCCGCGCACCGTGGGGACTCGGGGCAGCTCCCGCGGCCTCAGTCGGAGAGGCCGCCGTTGCCGCAGAGGCGGTCGGCGCCTCTCGCGGTCTTTCGCCAGGCGTGCTATCGAAAGGTGCGACCGCGGTCGCAGTTGCAGCAGTGGCCTACGACTTCGCTACCACTGGCCATCAGGTGGTGAAGCTGGAAGCGCAGGGCAACACCATAGGCGCCGAGTCGGCCAAGACCCATTTCATCGGTCGCAATGTCGGTGGCATTGGGGGGGCATCGCACTGGGTTTCGTGGCAGGTGCCGGATATGGCCTGGCGGGCGGCGCGGCGACTGGTCCAGGCGCACTTGTCACCTCCGGCGTCGGCGGCGTCGTAGGAGGCATCGGTGGCGCGTTTCTTGGGGAAAAATGGGCGCAGCAAAAGGACCTCGAACGTGTTTTCACGCAACAGGATCGAGACGGGAACACGTGGAGCCGCGACCCAAAAGATCCGAAAGGCACGTGGACGCGCGTCGCCGAAGCGCAACAGATCACTGCGGAAACCCAGCTCGGCGCAGGCCGCACGACACCGACCTACGGCAAGGTTCGCTATGTCGCTGGAGACATGCTGGCGAACGAACTGAACTACAAGTCCGCCAACGCGTCCTATGAACTGGGGCTGGCAAATCTGTTCGCCGCGCAGAATCCCTACTCCATTGCACCTGGCAAGGGCGACACGCGCAGCGCGGATGGCGAAGGAAACTGGGTGCGCGACGCCCACAACCATGCGTGGTCGCGTACCGTGGTCGATCAGTACCTTGAGCATGGCATGACGGCCAGCCATGTGGAGACGGCCTCTCCGCAGCGAGCCGCTGAGCTGGATCACGCAGCGAAGCTGATCATCGCGCAGAATGCCGCCAATACGCCTGCCGCGATCGCGGGCCGGTACCAGATCGCGTATAACCAGTTCGGCTGGAACCGGCATGGGGAAGTGCCTGTCGCCGTCCAAAATGCGAGTACCCAGACCGAATCGCTCGCCGCCTCCGACGGCCATACGTATACGCGCAACGCGAACGGTGAATGGATGACACCGGGGATGATCTACGGCACCAATCAGGCCAGCGGCAATGTGCGCGACGAATTGAACGAGGTGTATCGGAGCCAGCAAGCCGGATTGCAGCAATACGCGGTCCTGGCAAACGAGGCCCTTGCGCATCCGACGCTACCGCAACCGACCCCGATGCGTGGCCTGGTGGCGCATGCCTACGCCAACGCTGGGATTGCGCGTACCGAGGCCGACATTGATGCAGCCACCGCGGCAGTCGCTCGCACGCACGCACAGGCCGGACTCGACAGAGATGGGCGTCCCTACTCCCTCACGCTGCAACCCGATCAGAGCACAGGACGGCCAGGGCCGAACAGCGCCATCGTCACGATGATGGACGATGGTCAGAAAGGACTCTTTTCCAATAGCAGAATGGTGCCGAAGGCCGTCACCACTGCGGAAGAAATCAAGCACGCGGCACAGCCGACCCAGAGCGAACGCTCGACGCCGGTCGGTCCCGCTAGGCTGTATCGACATTCAGCGGTATTTTTTTGGG
>NZ_AQOK01000066.1:0-12226 GCF_000364645.1 Xanthomonas sp. SHU 308
CGAGGGGCGCGGCCGCACTGCGTTGCGGGACGTCGGCGGCCGCTGCCGGTGCAGGCAGCGCGTCCGGCGCCGGGACGCCGGGCGTTGCCGCGCGAGCGACTGCGTTGGAAGCTCTCTCGGCGTCGACGCCTGCGTCCCCCGGGACGGTATCGGGCGATGCCCGCGCTTCGTCGAACACCGCCATGCCGATCACGCCGACGTTGCGCGGACGTCCGGTGCGTGCCGCATAGCTGTCCTCCAGGTCGGTGAACACGAACTGCGCCACGTCCTCGGACGATTTGCGCCACCCGGCGATCTCGGTTTGTTGCCACGGCGCCAGCACATAGCCGCGCTGGTCGCTGGCCGCGGTCTGGCCACTGACCGCGTTGACGCCGTCCACCGACAGCACCACCAGCACCCGTGCCCCGGTCAGGTTGGTCAGGCGTAGCGCGTAGCGGTGGCCGGGCGTGGCGGCGATCCAGCGCTCGCCGCGCCAGGCATGCGCGGGCAGCGGATCGTCGCCGGCATCGCGATCGATCACCTGCAACTGCACCGCCGGCGCCGAGGCCGGTGGCGAAGGCCATGGACGGAAGCCGCACAGCCCGCCGATGCACAGCATGGCGAAGGCGAGGACGGCGAGGGAACGGCGGGGCAGGGACGGAGCAGGAACGTGCATCGCGGCGACTCCAGGACGGGGACGCCGGATTGAACGCACCACGCGCCGGAACGGGGTTGTCGCGCAGCGGGTAAACTCGCCGGGTTTCCTCCTGACCGTCCATTCCGCATGACCACCCGCGTTCTCACCGGCATCACCACCTCCGGCACGCCGCACCTCGGCAACTACGTCGGCGCCATCCGCCCCGCGCTGCAGGCCAGCCGGCGTCCCGGCATCGAGAGCTTCTTCTTCCTGGCCGATCTGCACAGCCTGATCAAGGCGCAGGACCCGGCGCGGACCCAGCGCTCGACCCTGGAGATCGCGGCGACCTGGCTGGCGGCGGGGCTGGATCCGGCGCAGGTGTGGTTCTATCGCCAGTCGGACGTGCCGGAGACCAACGAGCTGACCTGGTTCCTGACCTGCGTTGCCGGCAAGGGCATCCTCAACCGCGCGCATGCCTACAAGGCGGCGGTGGACAAGAACCGCGCCGACGGTGAGGACGACGATGCCGGGGTCACCGCCGGCCTGTTCATGTATCCGGTGCTGATGGCCGCCGACATCCTGCTGTTCAAGGCGCAGCAGGTGCCGGTGGGCCGCGACCAGATCCAGCACATCGAGATGGCGCGCGATTTCGCGCAGCGCTTCAACCACGTCTACGGCCGCGAGCACTTCGTGCTGCCCGATGCGCTGATCGACGAGCAGGTGGCGACGCTGCCAGGGCTGGACGGGCGCAAGATGAGCAAGAGCTACGACAACACCATTCCGCTGTTCGCCCCGCGAGAGGAGCTGAAGAAGCGGGTGTTCGCCATCGTCACCGATTCGCGCGCGCCGGGCGAGCCGAAGGAGATCGAGGGCTCTGCGCTGTTCCAGCTGTACCAGGCCTTCGCCAGCACCGAGGAGACGGCCGCGTTCGCGCAGGCGTTCGCCGCCGGCATTGGCTGGGGCGAGGCCAAGCAGCAGCTGTTCGAGCGCATCGATGCCGAGATCGCGCCGATGCGCGTGCGCTACGAAGCGCTGATGGCGCGTCCGCAGGACATCGAGGCGATCCTGCGCGACAACGCGCAGCGCCTGCGCGAACGCTATGCGATCCCGTTCCTGGCCGAGTTGCGGCACGCGGTGGGCCTGCGCGACCTGTCGGCGCAGGCCGATGGCGCCACCGCAGCGGCGGCGGCCAAGCAGGCGCTGCCGAGCTTCAAGCAGTACCGCGAGGCCGACGGCCAGTTCTACTTCAAGCTGCTCGATGGCGAGGGCGTGCTGCTGTTGCAGAGCGGCGGCTTCGCCTCGCCGCGCGACGCCGGGCAGACCATCGCCGCGCTCAAGCAGGCCGCACAGGCCGAGGCGCTGCAGGCGGCGCCGGTGACCCTGGAAGCAGCGGCCGAGACGGTGCTGGCGGCGCTGGCGCGGCTGCGCGAGGCGGGCTGAGCGCTCGCGCGGCGGTCCGTCGTAGAAGCGGCTCCGACAGGGCGGCACTAAGCCTTGTCGAAGGATTGCATTGTGGGAGGGACTTCAGTCCCGACGACGGAGGGTGTCAGGCGGCGTTCGGCTTCGCTTGTCGCGGCTGCATGACGGTCGACTCCTACAGACAAATGACGCGTTCCATCGCGCCATCCGAAGCGCGTGTGTTTGCCGGCCGCATGCAGTCGGGACTGAAGTCCCTCCCACAATGGGCTGTCGGGTCTCCGGCGTTTCCGTTATTCGTCCTCATCCGGCCCTTGCCGCACGGCACTGGCAGCATCCTCCATACCGCCTAGAATGGAGGTTCGCCCGCCACGCCTTTGCGCCATGCCACGCGATCCCAGCATCCATCTCGTCGATACCGGCTTCCAGCGCGCGCAGTTCGATGCCGCCTACCTGATCGTTGAGAACGGGCGCGGCGCCTTCGTCGACTGCGGCACCAGCCATGCCGTGCCGTTGCTGCTGGACGCCCTGGCGCAGGCCGGTCTGGCGCCGGCCGACGTGGACTGGCTGATCCTCACCCACGTGCACCTGGACCATGCCGGCGGTGCGGGTGCGCTGCTGCAGCACCTGCCGAACGCACGCCTGCTGGTGCATCCGCGCGGTGCGCCGCACATGACCGATCCGGCGCGGCTGATCGCCGGCGCCACCGCGGTGTACGGCGAGGCGGAGATGGCGCGCAGCTACGGCAGCATCGTGCCGGTACCGGCGGAGCGCGTGGTGGTGGCCGAGGACGGCCATCGCCTGTCGCTGGCCGGGCGCGAGCTGTTGTGCATCGACACCCCCGGGCACGCCCGCCATCACCTGTGCGTGTGGGACGCACGCAGCCGCAGCTGGTTCAGTGGCGACACCTTCGGCCTGTCCTACCGCGAACTGGACAGCACGCGCGGTGCGTTCGCGATCCCGACCTCGTCGCCGGTGCAGTTCGAGCCGGAAGCGATGCAGGCCTCGATCCAGCGCATGCTCGGCTACGCGCCGCAGACGCTGTATCTGACCCACTACGGCCCGGTGGAGAGCGCCGAGACGCTGGCGGCGGAACTGCTGGAGCAACTGGAGGCGATGGTGGCGATCGCGCGCGGCTGCGACGGCCGCTCCGACCGTCATCGTTGCCTGGTCGCGGCGCTGACCGCGCTGTATCTGGAGCGGGCGCGCCTGCATGGCTGTCCGCTGGACGATGCCGGCGTGGAGCGCGTGCTGCACATGGACATCGAGCTCAATGCGCAGGGCCTGGCCTGCTGGCTGGATCGTCCCGCGCGCTGAACGGCGGCCGGCTTCGCCCACGCGAAGGCGTCGCCGTGCTGTCTCGGCACGACGCCATTCTCTACACTGTGCGGCCCGCTTGTTGCCAGGTCGTGACCGTGAACCCGATGCGCATGTTGCTGCTGTCCGCTTCCCTGTTCATGGGAGGTGCGGCACAGGCGGCCAACGATGCGCTGGCCGGCGACGCGGGCGGCGACGCCGATGCCTTGGAGCGGCATGCCTTGCCGGCGAACAGCGATTCCTCCGAGGCCCGTGGTCCGGCGATGCCGGGCTGAGCGACGCCGGCCGAGCGAGATGCGAGTGCCATCAGAGCACGTTGGCTGCGCAGTGCCAGGGCCGTTGGCCGGCGACACGCGCGGTTGCGCTGGGTGCGCGGGAGAAGGAGATCTTCGCGGGTGGCGCAAGGCCACGCGTAGGAGCAGCTTCAGCCGCGACGGAGCGTGACCGGCAATGCCTGTCGCGGTTGAAGCCGCTCCTGCGAGAGAACAACGCGGTGTTCGGCAAGGCTGCGAAAAGCGCGCGCTAGAAGCGGCCTGAAGCCGTTTCTACCGTGCCAGGTGCGTGCGGGTGCCGCAGGCGACCATGCCGCACTGCTCAGGCAGTGGTGTCGATCAATCCGCCGACGATGCCCTGATTGAGCAGGTCGCCGGTGACCGTGCCGCTGAGGCTGGGATCGGACTGCAGCAGCGACGATAGCTGCGGGGTCAGGCCCTGGCTGCTGAAGACGCCGGAGGCGCTGTACAGGCCCGGGGTCGACGGCGGCGCGGTGATGGTGCCGAGCAGGCCCTGGTCGTACGTCTGCGTGGCCTGGTCGAGGGTGGGATACGGCCCGGTGCCGGTCGAGGTCGACGGGCCGGTGGACGAGGTCGACGCGCCGGCGGTCGAGGTGGAGGTGCCGGCAGACGAGGTCGAGGCCGCATCGCTCGGGCCGGCGCTGACGATGCTGTTGAACAGCCCGGCCGCGTTGTAGGTCAGGCCCGTGTCGGCTGGGGTGGTTCCCGCGAGGCCGCCGAGGCTGAAGATCACCGAGGCCTCGCCGGACAATTCCACCGCCTGCTGCACCGCGGCCGGATCGGTGCTGGCCACGATCGGGTTGCCGGCTTGAGCCGAACCGCTGGAGGCGCTCGCTGCGGAAAAGCCATAGGGCGACGTGCCATAAGGCGTGACGGTGCCGAGCGGCGACAGTGCGGTATCGATGGCCATGGCAGTGCGCAGCGAGCAGGTGTGTGTGCGTACACATACGCCCGTGCGGCTGAACCGTCTCTTAGGTTTTTCGGGGGCTGCGGAGCGCCGGAGCGGGCTGCAGTTGCGCTGTCATGGACATCGGCTGATCGGTGGAAACTTCAGGGGTCAGAACTGCATGGAGCAGCACACTCCTCGCGCGAGGCCGATCTCGTTTCTTCGGCCAGAGCGCGGCGCGGGTCTGCCATGCGCAGTGGCGGCAGCTGACGCGACCTGGTTGAGATCCTTCATCTGCTGCGCGCTGCTGGTCTGGCTGTTGGCGCGCCCACGCGGACCTGCAGCGCCGCGGCCTGGTGATGACGGTGGAGCGCCGGGCGCCGCTGGCGGTGGCTGCGGTGCTGGTGTGGATGCCCGTGCGGCACCCGACGCATCGTCGCGCCAGCGGCTCATCACTGCCTCGTCGCGCCGACGCGACCTCGAGGCAGTCGACGCTTTCAGCGCGATGGGCGGCGTGGCTTGGCGGGTTTGCAGGGATACCGTTTGGCCAGGGCTTGCACGACCAGGTCGCTGGCGCGCTCGTCCAGGCGCGCGTCGGGCAGCGCGCCGAGATCGGCGACCAGGGCCTGCACATCCGGTGGACCGGACTGGCCGGCCGGTCGGCACCATCGCGCGCCCTCGCTGCCGGCCGCGATGCCGAGCATGTAGGCGGCCGCCGTGCGCGAGGACACCATGACCCGCAGTTCCTGCGGTTGCTGCGGACCCAGGTCGTCTGCCAGCGAGCCGTCCAGCGGGGCTTCCAGCAACTGATGTCCGTTCAAGTCCCAGGGTCCGGCAGGCGGGCGTGCCGCGCTGTTGCTGCCCAGCGCCGCCAGCAGGGGCAGCGCGAGCCAGGTGCGGTGTGATGTCATCCACGACTCCTTTCTAGACGAGTGGTCTGCACGCCGCGGCGGTGCGCCGCGCGCGGGCGATAGGGCTTGCGCACAGACCAGGTGCTCTAGAATAGCGCCCCTGCTGTCTCTGGCGCCGTCCGATGCCTTCTGCTCCTGTCGCCGCTGCGCCTGCGCGCGGCGGCTTCGTCGTTCTCGCCCTGTTCCTGGTCTATGTCGTCTGGGGCTCGACCTATCTGGCGATCCGCTTCGCCCTGGAAGGCGGCGCGCCGCCGTTGAGCGTGGTCTCCGGCACGCGCTTCGTGATCGCCGGCAGCGTGCTGTACGCGGTGCTGCGCTGGCGCGGGGTGGCCGCGCCCACGCGCGCGCAGTGGCGGCCGCTGGCCACGCTCGGCGCGCTGATGCTGGTCTGCGGCAATGGCCTGGTGGTGCTGGCCGAGCGACAGGTGTCCTCGGGGCTGGCGGCGGTGGCGGTGGCCTCGGTGCCGCTGTGGATGGCGCTGTTCGGCACGTTGCGCGGCCACCACGCCAGCCGCGGCGAATGGTTGGGCATCGTGGTCGGCTTCGCCGGCGTGGTGTGGCTCAACGCCGGCAGCAGCCTCAATGCCAGCCCGCTGGGCCTGGTGCTGCTGTTGATCGCGCCGGTCGGCTGGGCGTTCGGCTCGGTGTGGTCGCGCGGGCGCGATCTGCCGATGCCGTTCATGGCCGCCGCGGGGCAGATGCTGTGCGGCGGGGTGATGCTGGTGGCGATCGGCCTGCTCAGCGGCGAACGCCTGCATACCCTGCCAAGCGCACAGGGGATGCTGGCGGTGGCCTACCTGTGCGTGTTCGGCTCGATCGTCGCCTTCACCGCCTACGTGTGGCTGCTGCAGAACGTACGCCCGGCGCTGGCCGGCAGCTATGCCTACGTCAATCCGGTGATCGCGGTGGCGCTGGGCAGTTGGCTCGGCAGCGAACGCTTCAGCGCCAGCGATTTCGGTGCGATGGCGGTGATCCTGGCCGGCGTGGTGGTGATCACCGTGGCGAGGACCCGGCGATGACCGCGGTCGCCGCGCAGGAGGCCCGGCGCGGCCTGTGGATCACCGCGGCGACCTTCGCGCTGTGGGGCGTGGTGCCGGTGTACTGGCACCTGCTGCAGGCGGTGCCGTCGCCGCACATCATCGCCCACCGCATCGTCTGGAGCACGCTGCTGGTGGTGGCCTGGCTGGTGTACAGCGCACGCCTGCAGTGGTGGCGGCGCATTGCCGCGCAGCCGCGCGCGCTGGCCACGCTGGCGCTGAGCAGCGTGGCGATCGCCTTCAACTGGGGCCTGTACATCTGGGCGGTCAATGCCGGCCACGTGATCGAGACCAGCCTGGGCTACTTCATCAATCCGCTGGTCAACGTGCTGCTCGGCGTGCTGGTGCTGCATGAGCGGCTGCGCCCGTTGCAGTGGCTGGCGGTGGCCTGCGCCGCGCTCGGCGTGGCCTGGCTGACCGTCGACGCCGGTACGCTGCCGTGGATCGCGCTAGGCCTGGCCGGCTCGTTCGGGCTGTACGGCCTGCTGCGCAAGCTGGTGCAGGTGGATGCGGTGGCCGGGCTGGGGGTGGAGAGCCTGTACCTGTTCCTGCCGGCGCTGGGCTTCGTGCTGTGGGGCGAGGCCGGCCACGGCGGCGGCTTCGTCGGCGGCTGGGGCTGGCGCAACGACCTGCTGCTGGCATTCGGCGGCGTGGTGACCGCGGTGCCGCTGATCGGTTTCGCCTACGGCGTGCGACGCATCCCGCTGTCGCTGGTGGGGCTGCTGCAATACATCGCGCCAAGCCTGCAGCTGCTGCTGGGCGTGTGGTTCTTCCGCGAGCCGTTCGACGCGGGCAAGGCGATCGGCTTTGCTGCTATCTGGATCGGGTTGCTGTTGTTCGCCGGTGAGAGTCTGTGGCGGTCGGGCGTGTGGCGGCGAGCGGGGATGACCAGCCATTCGGCTGTGAAAAGCGGGGAGTAGGGATTCGGGATTGGCAAGAGCCGGCGCCGTTCCCTGAAAGTGGCAGATCGCCAGCGCAGTCGCTGTTACGAATCCCCAATCCCGACTCCCTAATCCCGACTCAGCCGCGGCTACCGCTCGCGGCCGGCTCACCGGTCAGCTGCAGCTCGGGATCCGCGCGTGGCGGCAGCGGCTGCGGGCAGCGGCCGCCGTGGCTCGGCGACGGCAGGTCGGCGAACCAGTCCTCCACGGTCGGCGCCAGCAGATCCAGCCGCATCGGCAGGCTCAGGTGGTTCTCGTCGGGCATCTCCAGGTAGTGCGCGCGCGGGGCGTCCAGCGCCAGCAGGCGGCCGTGCGCCACCGGGATGTGCTGGTCGGCGCTGCCGTGCAGCAGCAGCACGCAGGCCGGTGCGGCGCGCGCGGCGGCGGTGACGTCGACCTGGTCCAGGTTCAGCGCCAGGCGCTGGTTGGCGTTGGCGATCACCGCGTCCAGGTTCTGCCCGCCGTAGCGCCAGCGCGCCAGGTCCATCGCCGCGCTGGCCATCCAGCCGCGCGGGCGGCTGGCGAGCATGTGCGGGATCATGTCGCGGATGCCGCGGCCGGCGTTGGCGAAGGATTCCATCGCGACCACGCCGTCGACCTGGTCGCCGAGCTTCTGCGCGGCGAACAGCGCGGTGGCCGCGCCGTAGGACACGCCGAACAGGTACACCGGACCCTGCACCTCGCCGCTGGCGCGCAGGGCGCGGATCACCGCGACCACGTCGTCGGACTCGCGGGTGCCGTAGCCGGCCGGGCCGCCGCCGGAGCGGCCGTGGTTGCGCAGGTCGATGCTGATGCTGCGGTAGCCGGCCTGGGCCAGGTCCAGCGACCACGGCAGCAGCGAGTCGCCGTCCATCATCCAGCCGTGCAGCAGCACCACGGTGCCGCGCGGGGCCATGTGCGAGGCGGGCGCCGGGGTGCCCACGTCCATGGCGAAGTCGGCATGCTCGTGGCCGCTGGCGTCGCGGCCGGCATGCTCGTAGCGGTAGCGCATGTGGTAGTCGCCCGGGTCGATGGCGCGCCAGAAGATCGGGATGCCGCCCGGCACCACCACGTGGCCGCTGCGGTTGGGCAGGGTCGCCAGCAGGCTCTGGATGCGCTCCTCGTCCATCAGCGGCGACACGCCGCCCGGCGCGACCAGGCGGTCGCTGAGCGAGGTGGAGGAGCAGGCGCTCAGCCACAGGCTGGCGCAAAGGACGAGCAGCAGGCGCAGGCGCGAGGACATGGGCGTGGCGGCGTGGAACCAAATGGCCGCGCAGGCTAGCGCCTCGGTGGCGGCCGTTCTACCGCGTTTCGATGACGGAACGATGACGCGTCAGCCGTCATTGGGCCGGGCCGGGACAGCGGTCCCGGCCCGGCGCGTTCAGCCCCGGCGCTACAGCGCGCGCAGGGCGGTGGTGATCGGCAGCCGCGCCGCGCGCAGCGCCGGGAACAGGCCGCCGACCAGGCCGATGCCCAGCGCCCACTTCAGCCCGGTCCACAGCAGCGGCGGGGACACCTTGAACTGGAATACCACCTGGCTGAAGTTGCTGCCCAGGGTGGAGACGCTGTAGCCGTTGAAGATCGCCCAGGCGATCAGCCCGCCCAGCACGCCGCCGAGCAGCGCCAGCAGCATGGTCTCCAGCATCACCGCCACCACCACCGGCAGCCCGCGGAAGCCCAGTGCGCGCATCGTGGCGATCTCGCGGGCACGGGTGGCGACCGCCGCGTACATGGTGTTGAGCGCGCCGAACACCGCGCCGATCGCCATGATGGTGCCGATGAAGGTGCCCAGGATCTCCAGCACCTTGCTGAGGTTGCCGCCCTGCTTGCGGTAGTACTCGCGGGTGGTGAACACGTCCAGCTTCAGCCGCGGGTCGGCGTCCATCGCCGCCTTGAACTGGCGGAAGCCGTCCTGGCCCTGGGTGCGCACGCTGATCGACTGGTAGGCGCTGCGGTTGTAGGTGGTGGCCAGGGTCTGGGTGTCGGTCCACAGCTCCGAGTCGTGCGCGTCGCCGCTGGCGAACACGCCGACCACGGTCCAGGCCTGGTTGCCCAGGGTCAGGGTCTGGCCGAGCTGCAGGCCGCGGAACTGCGATTGCGCGCCCTTGCCGACCACGATCTCGCGCAGGCCCGGTTGGAAGCGACGGCCCTGCAGGAGCTTGACCTTGTCGTGCACCGCCCAGCCCTGCTCGCCGACGCCGCGGAACTGCGCATTGACGTCGGTGCCGTCGGACTTGGACTGCAGGTTCACCACCTGCGACAGTTCCGGCGAGACCAGCGGACGGTTGTCGGCGCCGCGCGCCACGCCGGCCAGGCTGGCGATCAAGGGCACCTGGTCGCGGGTGATGACCGAGTTGGTCTCGGCCTGCGAGCCGCCGCGCAGGACGATGGCGGTGGTGTCGTCGCCGGTGCTGTCCAGGGTCGCCTGGAAGCCCTGGCCCATCGCCAGCATCGCCACCAGCACGCCGACCACGCCGGCGATGCCGACCACGATCACCGAACTGGCGCCCCAACGCTGCGGCAGGCTGGCGATGCCGATGCGCGCGGCGGCGAGCGACAGCCGGCCGCTGCGGGTGACCAGCAGCAGCACGGCGAGCACCGCCACCAGCGCCAGCACCAGGAACCAGGGCAGGGCGATCCAGATTCCCAGGCCGAGCGCCAGCGCCGCGATCGCCAGGACATTCCATAACCATTGCATCTTCATTGCGTTGTTCCTCGGGTCTGCGTCGCCGTCCGTGGCATCGCTGTGCTGGAGAGAAGGGGCGGGCTCAGCGCCCGGCCAGGGCGTCGACGATCTTCAGCCGCTGCGCGCGCAGCGCCGGCAGCAGGCCGACCACCACGCCGATGACCAGCATCAGCGCCGCTCCGATCAGCCAGGTCTGCAGCGGCACCGCGTGCACCGGCAGCGCGCCACGGCTGGCGCTGGCCAGCACCGGGATCGCCGCCGCCGCCAGCGCCATGCCGAGCAGGCCGCCGAGTACGATCAGCAGCACCGACTCGACGATCACCAGGGCCAGCACGGTGCGGTCCTGGAAGCCCAGGGTCTTGAGCGTGGCCAGTTCCGGAATGCGTTCGCGCACCGCCTGCGCCATGGTGTTGCCGGTCAGCAGCACCAGGGTGAAGAACACCGCGCCCATGATCGAGGTGACGATCAGGCCGATGTCGGCGAACTGCTTGACGAAGGCCTGCTGGAACGCCGACTCGGTCTGCGACTTGGTCTCGTGATCGGAGTTGACCGACAGCGCATCGATCGCCTGCGCCACGCGCGAAGCGTGCTCGGGGTTGTCCAGCCGCACCGTGTACCAGCTGACCCGGCCCTTGATGTAGTCGTTGCTCTCGTCGAAGTATTTCCAGTTCATCATCAACTGGTTCTCCGCCTGCACGTTGGCGCGGTCCTTGGCGCGGAAGATCGCCTTCAGTTCCAGCGGCCAGTCGTTGCTGCCGCCGCGCGGGAAGATGGTGGCCTGCAGCGGGATCACGTCGCCGACCTTCCAGCCGTTCTTCTTCGCCAGCGCCTCGCCCACCGCCGCACCGGTGCGGGTGTCGCGGAACGCCTTGAGCTGCTCCGGCGGCATCTCGTATTCGCTGTACACGTCGAAGAAGTTCGGTGCCACCGAGAAGTTGGGGAAGAAGTCCTTGGGATCCTTGTAGATGCCGCCGAACCACATCGCATAGGTCACGTCGCGCACGCCCGGCACGCTGCGGATCTGCGCTTCCAGGCGCACCGGCAGCGACTGGGTGATCGACAGGCGCGAGGCCACGACCAGGCGGTTGACGCCTTCCACCGAGCCGCCGGCGGTGAACGCGACGCGCACCGAGTCGAGCAGGCCGAACAGCAGGAAGGCGACGATCACCGAGAACAGGGTCAGCACTGTCCGCGTCTTGCTGCGGAACAGTTGCGCCCAGATCAACGAAAAATACTTCATGGCATCGCCTCGCTCAGTGCGCGGCCGGCGCGTCGGCCAGCTCGCCCTTGTCCAGGTGCACGGTGTGGGTGGCGTACTCGGCGGCCTTGGGGTCGTGGGTGACCATGACGATGGTCTTGCCGTGGCTGCGGTTGAGTTCCTGCAGCAGGCCCAGCACGTCCTCGGCCGAACGCCGGTCGAGGTCGCCGGTGGGTTCGTCGCAGATCAGGAAGGTGGGGTCGGAGACGATGGCGCGGGCGATGGCCACGCGCTGCTGCTGGCCGCCGGACAGTTCGCTGGGCTTGTGGTTGCGGCGCTCGGCCAGGCCGACCAGGGTCAGCGCGATCTCGGCATTGCGCTTGCGCTGGGCGGCGCTGAGCGAGGTCAGCAGCAGCGGCAGTTCGACGTTCTTCTGCGCGGTGAGCATCGGCATCAGGTTGTAGAACTGGAACACGAAGCCGACGTGATGGCTGCGCCAGGTGGCGAGCTGGCCTCCGCTCATGCGGTCGATGCGCTGGCCTTCGATCTCGATCTCGCCGCCGCTGGGCGAATCCAGCCCGCCGATCAGGTTGAGCAGGGTGGTCTTGCCGGAGCCGGACGGACCCATCAGGGCGACGAAGTCGCCACGGGCGATATCCAGGTCGATGCCGTGCAGGACCTGGACTTTCTCGGGGCCGCGCTGGTAGGTCTTGGTGACGTTGCGCAGGGTGACGAGGGTGGACATGGTGGTGTTCCTGGCGGTGGACGAGGTGGAGGCGATGCGATCGCCGGTGGGCGAGGGGATTGCCGTTGCTTTTGCTTTTGATTTTGCTGTTGCAAGTGCAGCTGCAGCGGTTGTTGCTTTTGCTGTTGCTTCTGCCGTTGCTGTTGTTCTTGCTTTTGACTTGCCGGGTTCCCTTCCGAAGCGGCGGCCAGCGCGGGGAAA
>NZ_AQOK01000067.1:0-5903 GCF_000364645.1 Xanthomonas sp. SHU 308
GACGCCCCCACCCCGCCGCCCTTGCCGCCACCGCTCCAGACGGCCGCTCCCGGGGCTCCCGGGAGCCCCGCCGCCGCCGCGCCGCGCAGCGGCCTGTCCGGCTGCGCGATCATGGCCATCGTCGGCACCATCGTCGGCGTGCTGCTGGTGGCGTTCCTGGGCATCGCCGCGGCGATCGCCCTGCCCGCCTACCAGGACTACCTGGCACGCGCGAAGGTCGCGCAGGCGCTCGACCACCTGGCGCCGCTGAAGGACCAGATCGCCGCCTTCAATGCGCAGGAGCACCGCTGCGCGGTCAACGGCGACACCGGCTTCGGCGCACCGCAGAGCTATGCCGGCGACACCATCGCGCAGGTGCGGGTCGGCCGCTTCGACAACGGCCACTGCGGCCTGGAAGCCACCCTGCACCTGCCCGACCACAAGCGCCTGGATGGCAAAGCGCTGTGGCTGGACTACGATGAGCGCACGTCCGCCTGGAACTGCAGTTCCGACCTGGACGATCGCGTTCTGCCGGTCCACTGCCGCGGCGGCTGACCGGCGCACCGTTTTCGACTGCAACTCCCGGGGAACAGAATGACTGAGTGGTACTACGCCGACGCAGCGCAGCAGCGCCATGGGCCGCTAGCGGCCGCCGACCTGCAGCAGC
Organism: Xanthomonas sp. SHU 308; assembly: GCF_000364645.1. NCBI lineage: Bacteria > Pseudomonadati > Pseudomonadota > Gammaproteobacteria > Lysobacterales > Lysobacteraceae > Xanthomonas > Xanthomonas sp. SHU 308. Next base: position 647 of record NZ_AQOK01000067.1, read on the forward strand.
GCTTCCAGCGCGGCGAGATCGGATTGTCCACCCTGGTCTGGCGCGAGGGCCTGAGCGAATGGCGCACCCTGGCCGAGTTCGTCGACGAACTCGGCCTGACCCAGGCGCCGGCGCCGGCGATTGCCCCCACCGAGGTTGACGGAGAGACTCCTCCTCCGCCCCCGGCCGCGACCGTCCCCGACGCCTGGACCGCGCCCGCGCCGGCCGTGGCGGCGTCGCCCTACGCGGCGCCCAGCGCCGTGCTCGACGGTGGCGCGCGGGTGGTCGGCGGCGGCGAGGTGGTGCAGGCCGGTTTCTGGAAACGCGTGGCCGCCTACCTGATCGACGCGTTCCTGGTCGGCATCGTCGCCAACGTGATCCAGTTCGTGGTGATGCTTGGCTTCTTCGGGATCACCGGCTTCGGCAAGCAGCCGGACTTCAGCACCGCCGCGGGCATCGTCATGCTGCTCCTGCTGTACCTGCTGCCGATGGCGATCGCGGCGCTGTACTACGGCCTGTTCCACGCCTCCACCAAGCAGGCCACGCTGGGCAAGATGGCGGTCGGCATCAAGGTGGTGCGCACCGACGGCAGCCGCATCACCGTGTCGCGCGGCGTGGGCCGCTACTTCGGCTTCATGCTGAGCAGCCTGACCCTGGGCATCGGCCTGCTGATGGCGGCCTTCACCGAGCGCAAGCAGGCCCTGCACGACATGCTCTGCGACACCCTGGTGGTGGACAAGTGGGCCTACACCGACCACCCGGAATGGCAGCAGCGCAAGCTGGGCACGGTCACCGTGGTGATCCTGGCCCTGTTCGGCCTGCTGTCGGCAGCGGCGCTGCTGGTGGTGGTGCTGGCGATCGGCGTGGCCGCCAAGGGCGGCTGGCACTGAGTCCGGCGGGCTCCGGGAACCCCGCTGCCGCCTGCGCGCCTGCCCGGCCGGCGGGCGCCGGCTTGACAGCGGGCGCCGGACATGCCCACTAATAAATAAGCGCCGTAGCTGAACGCCCGGGGGTTCCATCCCGGGCGTCGGCTTCTCTGCGAGACCGCAACGCTTCACTAACCGGAGCAATTGCGCCACCCTACCGCCCCCAGGGCGTCCGCCCACGCCCATCGAAGCCCGACCCGCCATGTCCAAGCACCTGCTCATCGTCGAATCGCCCGCCAAGGCCAAGACGATCAACAAATACCTCGGCAAGGATTTCCACGTCCTGGCCTCGTATGGGCACGTGCGCGACCTGATCCCGAAGGAAGGCGCGGTGGATCCGGACGACGGCTTCGCGATGCGCTACGCGCTGATCGACAAGAACGAGAAGCACGTGGAGGCCATCGCCAAGGCGGCCAAGGCGGCCGAAGACATCTACCTGGCGACCGACCCGGACCGCGAGGGCGAGGCGATCAGCTGGCACATCGCCGAGATCCTGCAGGAGCGCGGGCTGCTCAAGGGCAAGCCGCTGCACCGGGTGGTGTTCACCGAGATCACCCCGCGCGCGATCAAGGAAGCGATGGCGCAACCGCGCCAGATCGCCGGCGACCTGGTCGATGCGCAGCAGGCCCGCCGCGCGCTGGACTACCTGGTCGGCTTCAACCTGTCGCCGGTGCTGTGGCGCAAGGTGCAGCGCGGCCTGTCCGCCGGCCGCGTGCAGTCGCCGGCGCTGCGCATGATCGTCGAGCGCGAGGAGGAGATCGAAGCCTTCATCGCCCGCGAGTACTGGTCCATCGCCGCCGACTGCGCGCATCCCTCGCAGCACTTCAACGCCAAGCTGATCAAGCTCGACGGGCAGAAGTTCGAGCAGTTCACCATCACCGACGGCGACACCGCCGAATCTGCGCGCCTGCGCATCCAGCAGGCCGCGCAGGGCGCGCTGCACGTCACCGACGTCGCCAGCAAGGAGCGCAAGCGCCGCCCGGCGCCGCCGTTCACCACCTCCACGCTGCAGCAGGAAGCCTCGCGCAAGCTCGGCTTCACCACCCGCAAGACCATGCAGGTGGCGCAGAAGCTGTACGAAGGCGTGGCGATCGGCGACGAAGGCACGGTCGGCCTGATCTCGTACATGCGTACCGACTCGGTCAACCTGTCGCAGGACGCACTGGCCGAGATCCGCGACGTGATCGCCCGCGACTACGGCATCGCCTCGCTGCCGGACCAGCCCAACACCTACCAGACCAAGTCCAAGAACGCCCAGGAAGCGCACGAAGCGGTGCGTCCGACCTCGGCGCTGCGTACCCCGTCGCAGGTGGCGCGCTTCCTGACCGACGACGAGCGCAAGCTGTACGAGCTGATCTGGAAGCGTGCGGTGGCCTGCCAGATGATCCCGGCCACGCTCAACACCGTCAGCGTCGACCTGTCGGCCGGCAGCGAACACGTGTTCCGCGCCAGCGGTACCACCGTGGTGGTCCCCGGCTTCCTGGCCGTGTACGAGGAAGGCAAGGACAACAAGAGCGCCGAGGACGAGGACGAAGGCCGCAAGCTGCCGGCGATGAAGCCCGGCGACCGCGTGCCGCTGGAACGCATCCTGGCCGAGCAGCACTTCACCCAGCCGCCGCCGCGCTTCACCGAAGCGGCGCTGGTGAAAGCGCTGGAAGAGTACGGCATCGGCCGTCCCTCGACCTACGCCTCGATCATCCAGACCCTGCTGTTCCGCAAGTACGTGGAGATGGAAGGCCGCAGCTTCCGCCCGTCCGACGTCGGCCGCGCGGTGTCCAAGTTCCTGTCCAGCCACTTCACCCAGTACGTGGACTACGACTTCACCGCCAAGCTCGAAGACGAGCTGGACGCGGTCTCGCGCGGCGAGGAGGAGTGGATCCCGCTGATGTCGCGCTTCTGGGAACCGTTCAAGGAACTGGTCGAGGACAAGAAGGAATCGGTCGACCGCGCCGAAGCCAGCGGTGCGCGCGAGCTGGGCACCGACCCCAAGACCGGCAAGCCGGTGAGCGTGCGCCTGGGCCGCTTCGGGCCGTACGCGGCGATCGGCAGCACCGCGGAGGACGCCGAGGACAAGCCCAAGTTCGCGTCGCTGCGTCCCGGCCAGAGCATGCACACCATCACCCTGGAGGAGGCGCTGGAGCTGTTCCTGATGCCGCGCAGCCTCGGCCAGGACCAGGGCGAGGAGGTCAGCGTCGGCATCGGCCGCTTCGGCCCGTTCGCCAAGCGCGGCAGCGTCTACGCCTCGCTGAAGAAGGAAGACGATCCCTACACCATCGATCTGGCCCGTGCGGTGTTCCTGATCGAGGAGAAGGAAGAGATCGCGCGCAACCGCATCATCAAGGAATTTCCCGGCAGCGACATCCAGGTCCTCAACGGCCGCTTCGGCCCGTATATCAGCGACGGCAAGCTCAACGGCAAGATCCCCAAGGATCGCGAGCCCGCTTCGCTGAGCCTGGACGAAGTGCAGAAGCTGCTGGAGGAAACCGGCAAGCCGGTGCGCAAGGGCTTCGGCGCCAAGAAGGCCGCCGCCAAGAAGGAAGCCGCGCCGAAGAAGAGCGCGGCGAAGAAAACCGCGGCCGACGCCCCGGCCAAGCCGGCGGCGAAGAAGGCGGTGAAGAAGGCCACGAAGAAAACCGCCAAGAAAGCGGTGAAGAAGGCGGCGAAGAAGACCGTGGCCAAGGGCGGCTGAGCCGCTCTGCGGATGGCCCAGGGCGGCCCGATGCACCCCCTCGAATAGTACGAGCGCGGGCGCCGAGCCGCCTTCTCGCGGTGCCGACGGCGTCTCTCAGCGCCTGAAGATCCGCGACAACCCGGTTTTTCTGTGGGAGGGGCTTCAGTCCCGACGCTTTATCGGTAAGGCGTCGGGGCTGAAGCCCCTCCCACAGAAAAGCGGCGGGCCGGAGACTTGCGAAAATCCCGAGTCCCGCCCAACCGACCCTCATTGTCCTTAGACGACGACGTGCCGCATGATGCGCGCATGACCGACCTGTCCCTGAGCCATGCCGTCGCCGTCCTGCGCAAGGGCGGCGTGATCGCCTATCCCACCGAAGCGGTGTGGGGCCTGGGCTGCGATCCGCACGACGAGACCGCCGTGACCCGCTTGCTGCGAATCAAGCAGCGGCCCGTGGACAAGGGCCTGATCGTGGTCGCCGCCGAACTGGACCCGTTGCGCCCGTTGCTCGACCTGTCGGCCCTGCCACCGGACCGGCTGGCCGCGGTGCTGGCCAGTTGGCCCGGACCGCATACCTGGATCCTGCCCGCCGCCGCGCATGCGCCGCCCTGGATCACCGGCGCGCACCAGGGCATCGCCGTGCGGATCAGTGCCCATCCGCTGGTGGCCGCCCTGTGCCGGGCCTGGGGCGGCGCCCTGGTCTCGACCAGTGCCAACCGCGGCGGCGAGCCGCCGGCACGGCAGCGCAGCGAACTGGATCCGCTGGTGCTGGGCGACCTCGACGGCCTGCTCGACGGCGACACCGGCGGCCTGGCCCAGCCCACCCCGATCCGCGACGCCGCCAGCGGCGAGATCCTGCGCGCCTGAGGCGCTGCTCTTCGGCGCGGCACGCCTGTCTTCCGCCGCGTCGGCGTCTGGCGGCAATGGCGCGATGGAACCACGCGGGCGCTTCGCGCGCCGGACCCTCACCCCAACCCCTCTCCCGACGGGAGAGGGGCTTTGGCTTCTCCCTTCTCCCACCGGGAGAAGGTGCCCCGCAGGGGCGGATGAGGGTACGGCGAAGCCTCGCAGCGACAGATCAACACGGCAGCACTGCCGCGACGCCACGCGCCCTGAATCACGCACACCCACCACCCTTTCCCTGGCTGCCCAAGGCGCGCAAGATGCGCGCATGCGCCTCCTTCTCCGCCCATTGCTGCTGCTGAGCCTGTCGCCCTGGATCGGTGCCGGCTGGGCGCAACAGACGCAGACGGTCAGCAGCGACGGCAGCAATGCGTCAGTGCGCATCTATCGCTGCATCGCCGCTTCCGGCGCGGTCAGCCTGCAGAACGCCCCCTGCGAAAACGCGCGCCAGCAGCAGGTGCTGGACATGCAGCGTCCACGCGATCCGCCGCCGCGGCCGACCACCACCATCAGCACCGATCCGGCTCGCGCGCAGGCCTCGCCGGCGCCGCTGCCGCAGCGCGAACTCCGCATCGTCACCGTGCAGCCTGCGCAGCCGATGTACGAGTGCGTCACCCCGGAAGGCGCGCGCTACACCAGCGACGACAACGCCGGCAATCCGCGCTGGGTGCCGCTGTGGGCTTATGGTTACGCCGAGGGCCCGTACGCACGGCCATCCGGGCGCGGCCCCGATGGTCGCTCGCCCGGCCCGCCGGGACCGCCTCCGCCCGGCGGCCCA
>NZ_AQOK01000068.1:0-11209 GCF_000364645.1 Xanthomonas sp. SHU 308
GGCGGCCTGCGCGGGCGGGGTGGGGCTGCGCTGGCAGGCGGCCAGGGCCAGCGGCAGGAACAAAAGGGAAAGCGACGAGGTACGCATGCCGGTGGTCTCCCTGTGGCGGCGCGGCTGCGCCGGAATCAGGACGGTTCGGTCTCGCCGCCGCTGCGGTGCAGCGGGTTGGGCAGCGCCTGGCCCTGTTCGGTGAACTGCAGCGACACCGAATTCAGGCAGTGGCGCTCGCCGCTCGGCGGCGGGCCGTCCGGAAACACATGGCCGAGATGGCTGTCGCAGCGGGCGCAGACGATCTCGGTGCGGATCATGCCGTGGCTGGTGTCGCGTATCTCGCGCACGTGGTCGGGGTGGTAGGGCGCGAAGAAGCTCGGCCAGCCGGTCCCGGAATCGAACTTGGCGCTGGAGCGGAACAGCGGCAGCCCGCACATCCGGCAGGTGTAGACGCCCTCCAGCTTGTTGTCCAGGAATACGCCGCAGAACGGCGCTTCGGTGCCGTGCTGCAGCAGCACCCGGCGTTCCTCCGCGTTCAGTCCGCCGATCAACTGCTCGCGCTCGGCAGCGGTAGGAGGCGTGAGGTCGAATCGGCTCATGGCGGGGCCCGTGGCTGGAGGAGGGGAAAACAACATGAGGGCTGTACGGGGTGGATCAAGCGCGCCGCGCCGCGTCGACGCCGAGTCGGCGATGCGCTAGCGTGGAACGCTCTCTTGCGGCCCGTCGATGGAGCCACCGTGAAACGCCTGCTGCCCTGCGTTGCCATCGCCCTGCTCCTGCCGGCACTCGCCGCCGCGCAGAGTCTCCAGCCAGTCCCCGGCGCACCGGCCGGCAATCGCGACGCCAACACCCTGCAGTCCGCGCCGCCGCCGGCGCCCTCGGTGGCCAGCCGTCTCGACGAGCGTCCGCCGGCCTCGACGACCGCTTCCAAGGCCGCGCCGGTGCCCTCCAGCCTGGACGACCGGCCGCAAGGAAAGGCCCGGCACACGCGCCCGGCCAGTCCGGCGGTCCCGGCCGCCGCGCTCGCCGACCCGTCCGCACGCCGCCCGGTCCGCCTCTACGACCGTCGCGGCCAGCTGGTGCCCGGGGCGATGCAGGTGGGGCCGAACCGTGCGCTGGATACCCGCACCGGTCGTTACTACGACACCGTGCCCAGCGGCGACGGGGTCCGCATCCAGGACTGAGCGCCTGCGCCCCGGCGGCGAACGCGCGGCGAACGCCGCGTGGCCGCCATCCTCACAAATCGGTTCCTAGACTGGCGAACCGGCCGCGACTGCCGCGGCGCCATGTTTTCGCAGGAGAACCGATGAGCAAGCTTCCCGACAACACCCTGATCGTCGTCGCCGACCGCACCAGCGCGCGCCTGTTCCGGGTCAATCTGGCCGGCGAGACCGCGCTGCTGGAGCAGACCGAAGTGCTGAACCCGACGCCGATCGAGGGCGTGGAGGACGGCGACCGGCCGATGACCATGGATGAAGCCGGGTTCGTGCGTCAGATCGCCGAGCGCCTGTACCAAGACGCGTTGCGCGGCGATGTCGAGCACCTGATGCTGGTCGCCGACCCGCACACGCTGGGCCAGTTGCGGCCGCTGCTGCACAAGGAGGTCCAGAAGCGGGTGGTGGCCGAACTGGCCAAGAATCACGCCAATTCCTCGCGCGACGACCTGGAGAAGCTGTTGGTCTCCTGATCCGCCCCTCGCGCGGAACGCTCAGTCGGCGATCGGCAGGCTGAGCGTTTCCTTCACTTCTTCCATCACGATGTAGCTCTTGGACTCGCGCACATGCGGCAGGGTCAGCAAGGTGCTGCCCAGCAGCTTGCGGTAGGACGCCATCTCGCTGATGCGGGCCTTGAGCAGGTAATCGAAGTCGCCCGAGACCAGGTGGCATTCGAGCACGTTGGGCAGCTTCAGCGCGGCGCGGCGGAACTCCTCGAAGATGTCGCCGGACTTGTAGGCCAGGCTGATCTCCACGAACACCAGCAGGCTGGCCTTGAGGTAATGCGGGTCCAGCCGTGCGTAGTAGCCGGTGATGGCGCCATCGCGTTCCAGCCGGCGCACCCGCTCGGTGCACGGGGTGGTCGACAGGCCCACCCGCTCGCCCAGTTCGGTGAAGGAGATGCGCCCTTCCTGCTGCAGGATGCGCAGGATCTTGCGGTCGATCTTGTCCAGTTCGCGAAGGCGTGCGGCCATGCGGGGCGGTCTCAGGGGTTTGGCCTGCCAGGCTGGCAGAAGTCAGGGGAAAATCCTGGGTTGCGCTGCCTATACTGCACCGAACTTCTGCCCTGGCGCCATCCAGCCAGGGAATTGATCCGAACGGAGTAGGCGCATGCGGGTTCTGGTTCTCGGCAGCGGTGTGATCGGCACGGCCACGGCGTGGTATCTGGCCCGCAGCGGCTGCGAGGTGACGGTGGTCGACCGCCAGCCGGCGGCCGGGCTGGAGACCAGTTATGCCAATGCCGGCCAGGTCTCGCCCGGCTACGCCTCGCCGTGGGCGGCGCCCGGGGTGCCGCTGAAGGCGCTGAAATGGCTGTTCCAGCGCCATGCGCCGCTGGCGATCACGCCGACCGCCGATCTGCAGCAGTACCTGTGGCTGGCGCAGATGCTGCGCAACTGCACCGCCGAGCGCTACGCCATCAACAAGGCGCGGATGGTGCGCCTGTCCGAATACAGCCGCGACTGTCTGGACCAGCTGCGAGCCGAGACCGGCATCGCCTACGAAGGCCGCCAGCTCGGGACCACCCAGTTGTTCCGCACCCAGCAGCAACTGGACGGTGCGGCCAAGGACATCGAGGTGCTGCGCGAGTACGGCGTGCCCTACGAGCTGCTGGACCGTGCCGGCATCGCCCGGGTCGAGCCGGCCCTGGCCAGCGCACCGGCGACCCTGGTCGGCGCGCTGCGCCTGCCCAACGACCAGACCGGCGACTGCCGCCTGTTCACCCAGCGCCTGGCCGCGATGGCCGCCGCGGCCGGCGTGCAGTTCCGCCAGGGCGAGACCATCGAGGCGCTGCAGGCCGATGGCGACCGCATCGACGGCGTGCGCATCGGCGGGCGGGTGGAGCGGGCCGACCGCTACGTGGTCGCGCTGGGCAGCTACTCGCCCGGCCTGCTGGCGCCGCTGGGCATCCGCCTGCCGGTGTACCCGCTGAAGGGCTACTCGCTGACCCTGCCGATCCGCGACGCGGCGCTGGCGCCCACCTCGACCATCCTCGACGAGAGCTACAAGGTGGCGATCACCCGCTTCGACGATCGCATCCGCGTCGGCGGCATGGCCGAACTGGCCGGCTTCGACCTGTCGCGGCCGGCACGGCGCCGCGCCACGCTGGAGAAGGTGGTCAACGACCTGTACCCGCGCGGCGGCGACCTGGCCGCGGCCGAGTTCTGGACCGGGCTGCGCCCGGCCACCCCGGACGGCACCCCGGTGGTCGGCGCCACCGGCTACCGCAACCTGTTCCTCAACACCGGCCACGGCACGCTGGGCTGGACCATGGCCTGCGGCTCCGGTCGCTACCTGGCCGACCTGATGGTCTCGCGGCAGCCGCAGATCAGCGGCGAGGGTCTGGACATCTTCCGTTATTCCCGCGGTTCCGCCGCGTCCGTCGCCGAGGCCGTCGCGTGCGCCCAGCCCGTGCATTGATCGATCTCGCCGCGCTGCGCCACAACTACCGCCTGGCCCGTCGGCTGAGCGGCGGCAAGGCGCTGGCGGTGGTCAAGGCCGATGCCTACGGGCACGGTGCGGTGGCCTGTGCGCGCGCGCTGGACGGCGAGGCCGACGGCTTCGCGGTGGCCTGCATCGAGGAGGCGCTGGAATTGCGCCAGGCCGGCATCGCCGCGCCGATCCTGTTGCTGGAGGGCATCTTCGACGCCGACGAACTGCCGCTGGTCGCCGAACACCGGCTGTGGTGCGCGGTGGCCTCGCCCTGGCAGGTGGAGGCGATCGCCGCCTTCGCCGCACCGCAGCCGCTGTGCCTGTGGCTGAAGCTGGACAGCGGCATGCACCGGCTGGGCCTGGCGCCGGAGGAATTCCGCGCCGCGCACGCGCGCCTGAGCGCGCTGCCGCAGGTCGAGCGGCTGGTGCTGATGAGCCACTTCGCCCGCGCCGACGAACTCGATAGCGCGCGCACCCGCGAGCAGGTGGAGGTGTTCCGTCAGGCCACCGCCGGCCTGGCCGGCGAGACCAGCCTGTGCAACTCGCCAGCCCTGCTCGGCTGGCCGGAGCTGCGCAACGACTGGGGACGGCCGGGACTGATGCTGTACGGCGCCGACCCGTTCGCCGCCGCGGCCGCGCTGCCCGGCGAACTGCGTCCGGTGATGACCCTGCAGTCCAGGATCATTTCCGTGCGCACTATCGCGCCGGGCGAGCCGGTCGGCTACGGCGCGCGCTTCGTCGCGGCGCGGCCGACCCGGGTCGGGGTGGTGGCGATCGGCTATGCCGACGGCTATCCGCAGTTCGCGCCCAACGGTACGCCGGTGCTGATCGATGGCGCGCCCGGCGAACTGATCGGGCGCGTGTCGATGGACATGCTGACCGTGGACCTGACCGACCACCCGCAGGCCGGCCTCGGCAGCGAGGTGCAGTTGTGGGGCGAACAGCCGCGCATCGACGCGCTGGCCGGGCGCTGCAGTTCCAGCGCCTACCGCTTGCTGTGCGGCCTCAAGCGCGCGCCGCGCACCTATCTCGGCGGTTGATCCATGCCTGACGGCGCCGGCGCGATGCCGGCGCCGCGCGCGCGGCCTCAGCGCTCGGCGACTGCGCTGTCCTTGTTGCGGAACTGGCGGCGCAGCCAGTCGTCGAGCATGCGCTTTTCGTAGCGCAGCGGATCGGTGCTCAGGCCGACCGAGCTGTTGTACAGATAGCTGGGGTCCATCAGTTTCGGCTGGCCCTGCGCGATCACTTGGCTGTCGGCGCCGTACAGGGTGAAGTCGAGGCTGATCCGCGGCGGATACAGGTCGCGCATCACCCGCACGTCGTTCCAGTTCGGGCCGTGCCACGGCTCGAAGTCGCCGGCGCGCTTGATGTCGGTCAGCTTGATGTCCAGGCGCTGCCCGGGCTGCAGTTGCTTGGCGGCCTGCTTCTGCAGGTAGGCGGCCAGGTCCTGTACCCAGTCGCCGCGTTCGGCTTCCCAGCGGTTGCGGCTCTGCCGCAGTTCGCTGAAGGTGGACGGGTCGGCCCAGCTGACCTGCACCGGGCCGTCGCTGACGAGGCTGCGCGGCGCCTGCGGGTCGGTGACGTTGCGGATCTCGGCGGAGGCGCCGCCCGCCCACAGGCAGGCAAGCGCCAGCGCCGTCCAGGCATAGCGGATCTTCATGGCGGATCTCCAGGAGGCGTACGTGCAGTGTGTGCCTGTGCCGGCGCGCCCGCAATCGCGGCGAGGCGTGCGGCGGCGACCGTTGGCCGCCGATTCATCCGCTCCGGCGTGACGGACGGCTCACATCGCCTCGCCGCCTGCTTCACGGTGCGCGCGCGAGCATGGATGCCACTCGGAGGATGCGGGGATCGCATGAAGACGCCGTTGTTCCACCAGGCCCACACCGGCAGCGATGTGCGCCTGCAATTCATCGACTGGGCCAAGCGGCATGGGCACAGCCCGGCCAGCGGTGCGGCCGCGTTCGTCGAGCACCAGGCCAACCTGGACGAGGCGGCGCGGCAGTTGCGCCTCAACCCCGGCGACGACGTGCGCCATCTGCTGCGGCGCTACCTGGTCTCGCTCGGCGAGGCGCAGGACGTGGCCGTGCAGTTCCCGCCCAGCTACCACTACCGCAGCCCGCAGGGGCAGAGCTTCCGCTACACGCTGACCCTGGTGCTGGCCGAAGACGGCGTGGAGTGGAAGGCGCGGGTGTGGACCGGCCTGGAATACCTGGGCCTGATCGTCGGCCGCGGTGCCGGCCCGCGCGCCAACTACACCCGCCTGGCGCGGATGGCGGTGGAGCACGAACTCGCCGGCGACGCGCCGCGTTTCACGCTCGGCTGAGCAATTCAGGAACGTTGTCATGTCCGTCGTCAGCGCACCCGAGCGATCCGTGGTTCCCGAAGAATGCCGCCGGCAATGCCGGCAGTTGGGGCCGGCACGCGTGCAGCAACTGCTGGAGGCGTCGCCGCCGCCGTGGCGCGAAGAGGCCGAGCGCTGGCTGGAAGAGCAGGCCTTGCGCAGCGCGCGCCTGACCCAGTGGATGGTGCTCGCCGGCATCGGCCTGTCGTTGCTGGGCATCGTGCTGGTGATCGCGTTCTTCTGGTGACATCGCTCGGGCAGGCGCAGCACAGGTGCTGGCTTGACGGCGGCGGAGTGGCTTAACAAGATGGGGGTTTACGCCTTGCCGCTCCTGGCGCATCGTCGTTGCGCCGCGGATGCCGGGCACCGTCTTCATCCGTTGCCGTAGGCCGCTTCCAGAGCTAGTCCGTCATGCATGCCAGTCCAGACTCCACCGCTTCCTCGTTCGCGCAGGCGACGGACCTGCAGTACCGCGAGATCTTCGACAAGATCGATTCCGGCTTCTGCGTGATCCAGATGCTGTTCGAGGGCGAGCGCGCGGTCGATTACGTGTTCCTGCAGGTCAATCCGGCCTTCGAGCGCGAGACCGGCCTGCGCGACGTGGTCGGGCGGCGCATGCGCGAGATCTCGCCGACCCACGAGGAGCACTGGTTCCAGCGCTACGGCGCGGTGGCGCTGAGCGGTCGCCCGGACAAGTTCGAGAACTTCGCCACCGCGCTCGATCGCTGGTGGGCAGTGGATTCGTTCCGTGTCGGCGCGCCCGAACTGCGCCAGGTCGCCGTGCAGTTCCTCGACATCACCGAGCGCAAGCGGATGGAGCGCGACCTGGCCGAGAGCGAGGCGCGCTTCAGCGCGCTGGCCGAGGGCCTGCCGATGCCGGTGTGGGTGCTGGATGCCCAAGGCGAACTGCGCTTCACCAACACCGCCTATGCCGAATTCTTCGGCATCGATCTGGACACCGATGCTGCGCGCCCGGGTTGGGGCGACGTGCTGCATCCGGAAGACGTGGGCGTGTTCGCCTACGAACTGCGCAACGCGCTGCACGACCAGCGCAACCTGCGCGCGCTGGTGCGCGCGCGCCGCCACGACGGCGAGTGGCGCTGGGTGGAAATGACCGCGGTGCCGCGCTATTCCGCCGAGGGCCAGTTCATCGGCCTGGCCGGCAGCAGTCCGGACGTCACCGAACGCCGCGACATCGAACTGGCGCGCGAGCAACTGCTGGAATCCGAGCGCAGCGCACGCAACGCCGCCGAGAGCATGGCGCGGCTGAAGGACGAATTCCTGGCGACGCTGTCGCACGAACTGCGCACGCCGCTGACCACCATCCTCGGCTGGAGCGACCTGCTGCTGCAGCGGCTGCCGCCGGGCGACCCGAGCAGCAAGGGCCTGTCGGTGATCGCCAGCAGCGCGCGCGCGCAGCAGCGGCTGATCTCGGACATGCTCGATCTCAGCAGCATGCTGCTGGGCAAGGTGCAACTGGAAGTGGAAGCGCTGGACCTGGCCGAGCAGGTGCGCGAGGCGATGCGCGCGCAGGAGCCGGTGGCCGAAGGCAAGGACCAGGCGCTGACCCTGCAGGCGCCGTCGCAGCCGTGCATGGTGCTGGGCGACGCCACGCGCCTGCAGCAGGTGTTCTGGAACCTGTTGTCCAACGCGATCAAGTTCACGCCCGCGCACGGGCGCATCGCCCTGGCGATCGCGCTCGACGACGATGGCGAGCACGTCAGCGTGGCGGTGCGCGATTCCGGCGACGGCATTCCGCCGGAGTTCCTGCCGCATCTGTTCGGGCGCTTCCGCCAGGCCGACAGCACCACCACGCGTCTGCACGGCGGCCTCGGCCTGGGCCTGGCGATCGTGCAGCAGCTGGTGGAAATGCACGGCGGCCAGATCAGCGCGGCCAGCGAAGGTCGCGGCTGCGGCTCGGTCTTCACCGTGCGCCTGCCGCTGCACCGCGATGCGCCGGGCTCGCGCCCGCTGCGCGAAGTGCGCGCGTTCGCGATGGCCGAGCAGGTGGTCGAGGCGTATTCGCTCAAGGGCGTGCGCCTGTTGGCGGTGGAGGACCAGCCGGACATGCTCGACTACCTGCGGCGCCTGCTCGAGGAGCAGGGCGCGGAGGTGGTCGCGGTGGGCTCGGCCAGCGAGGCGCTGGAGGTGCTCGACGGCGGCGGCCATGCGGCGATCGACGTGATGGTCACCGACATCGGCATGCCGGGCATGGATGGCTACGGGCTGATCCGCACCGTGCGCGAGAACATGGGCCTGGGCGCGGACGAACTGCCGGCGGTCGCGGTGACTGCGCTGGCGCGTGCCGACGATCGCCAGCGCGCGCTGCAGTCCGGCTTCCAGGAACACCTGGCCAAGCCGTACAGCGTGGCGCAGCTGGTCTCGGCGGTGCGCTTCGCGCGGCAACGTTAGCGCGGTCTTGCCCGCCGGCTCACGCGGCCGGCGTTAGGGTGCTGCGGTTCCCCCTCAGGAGTCCGCCGATGACCCAGTTTGCCGAGCGTATCCACACCGACCAGGCGCAGATCCAGGCGCTGGAAGCGTTGATCCTGCAACTGCCCGGGCAGGCGCATGTGCGCATCGAATTGCACGACGGCAGCGTGTGCTTCGGCACCGTGTCGGTCCGGCCCAGCATCCAGCAGTTCCGCGACGCCGATGGCAACGAGGGCAGCAATGCGCAGGTGCGCATCGACGACCTCGACGATCCGGCCCGGCACCGCTACCTGTGGCTGGACGAAATCCGCAGCGTGCGCCAGTTGCCGGCGCGGCCCTGGGAGACCGATCCGAGCGGCGACGCCTCTTGACGCATCTTTCACTTTTTCCGCGTCGGGGCTGTGCATCATCGGCGTTCCCCCGTGTTCCCGGATATCCAAGACACATGGCCATGTCTTCGCCGATTCGCGCCCGTTGGGTGTTGTGTGCGCTCAGTGCCGCCCTGCTCGCCGCCTGCGGCGACACCGCCAAGCACTCCATCGAGGAGGGCATGGGGCCGGATCCGGTGTTGCCCGATCCGGTCAAGCGCATGATCCCCACGGTCAAGGTCGCCGAGGTCAAGCGCTGGGCCGATGGCGCCGCGCCGGTGCCGGCCGCCGACCTGGCGGTGCAGGCCTTCGCCCGCGACCTGGACCATCCGCGCTGGCTGTACGTGCTGCCCAACGGCGACGTGCTGGTCGCCGAGACCGCCGAGCCGCCGGCACCGGAAAAGGAGAGCAGCGGCCTGCGCGACAAGATCCAGGGCGCGATGATGGCCAAGGCCGGCGCCGCCGTGCCCAGCGCCAACCGCATCACCCTGCTGCGCGACGCCGACGGCGATGGCGTCGCCGAAGTGCGCACGCAGTTCCTCAAGGGCCTGTATTCGCCGTTCGGCATGGCCCTGGTCGGCGACCGTCTGTACATCGCCAATGCCGATGCCCTGGTCAGCTTCCCGTACAAGGACGGCGACACCCAGATCACCGCCGCGCCCAGCTTCGTCGCCAACCTGCCCGGCGGCATCAACCACCACTGGACCAAAAGCCTGCTGGCCAGCCGCGACGGCAAGAAGCTGTACGTGGGCGTCGGCTCCAACAGCAACGTCGCCGAGAACGGCATGGAGCAGGAGCTCAACCGCGCCGCGATCCTGGAAGTGGACGCCGCCAGCGGCGCTACCCGCGTGTTCGCCAGCGGCCTGCGCAATCCGGTCGGCCTGGCCTGGCAGCCCGGCACCGACACGCTGTGGACCGTGGTCAACGAACGCGACGAGATCGGCAGCGACCTGGTGCCGGATTATCTGACCTCGGTGCGCGAGGGCGGTTTCTACGGCTGGCCGTACAGCTACTACGGCCAGCACGTGGACGAGCGCGTGCAGCCGCAGAACCCGGAGATGGTGGCCAGCGCGATCAAGCCGGACTACGCGCTGGGCGCGCATACCGCCTCGCTGGGCCTGGCCTTCTACGAAGGTGCGCTGCTGCCGCAGCCCTACCGCGGCGGCGCCTTCATCGGCCAGCACGGCTCCTGGAATCGCGACCCGCCGTCGGGCTACAAGGTGATCTACGTGCCTTTCGCCAACGGCAAGCCCAGCGGCAAGCCGCAGGACGTGCTGACCGGCTTCCTCGACGCCGAGGGCCGCGCGCAGGGCCGCCCGGTCGGCGTGGCGGTGGACAAGCCGGGCGCGCTGCTGGTCGCCGACGACGTCGGCAATGTGGTGTGGCGGGTGACGCCGAAGCCGGGGAAGTGAGCGGTCTGGTTAGCCGCGTGTTTCCGCATCGATCGTAGGGGTGGCTTCGGTCGCGGCGCGGGGTTCATGGTCGCGATGCGGGACTGATGGCTGCGACGTGGGCTTCATGGTGAAGCCCGATCGCGGCTTAGGCCGTTCCTACAAAGGACCACTGCGGAAGGTGTGGCGCGTGCCCCCAGGGCTGCTGCATCGCGCATCTCATTGCGCGGCCGCGTGCTTCGAAAAACATGCGCAGGCACCCATAGGAGCGGCTTCAGCCGCGACGGGCCTTACAGGAAAAACCACGACCGCAGCCGCTTCCTGGAAGCCGGCCTTGTTTGCTGCAATCGAAAATCGCGCGAGTGAGCACGAGGGCAAATCCATCTCTGCTAACGCGTGCAGGAGCGGCGTCGGCCGCGACCGGGATGCGCCTGGCACGACCTGGTCGCGGCCGACGCCGCTCCTGCACGTTTGATTGACCGAGCCGAAAGCCCGGCGTCAGTGCTCCACAGGCGCCGGTTCCACACCGAAGCGGCGCGCGTAGCCGCGTTCGTTGAAGACGCGCTCCACTTCGGTGTCGCCCAGTTCCGGGGCGGCATAGACGGCATACACCACGCTGCCGTCGTCGCGTGCGCCCCGCTGGTGCAGGCGGTAGCGCGGACGCCCGGTGCCGGTGTTCTCCGGGTAGTGCAACGGCGGCTGGCTGCCATCCAGGTCCACTTCGCTGTTGTCGACGACGCCGCCGATGAACACTGCGCGCATGCTGCCTCTCCGGTCATTGGGTGCCTTGCAGCCTAGGCGCGGCGATGTTGCCGGAACATCAATGATGCGTTGGATTCGCGCAAAACCGGGGTCGCCGCGCACTGCCGGTAGAATGCGCGTCCCTGTTCCGATGACTCACGCCCGATGCCGGCTGCGCAAGACGCCCCCCTCGACACCCTGTTCCTGCCGTTCGCCCAGGGCGTGATGCGCTGGCCTGCCGGCAAGGTGCTGTTTCTGCGCGCCCGCGACGGCTGGGCGCTGCGCCAGCACGCGCAGCCGCCA
>NZ_AQOK01000069.1:0-10263 GCF_000364645.1 Xanthomonas sp. SHU 308
CCGTTCGCCAGCGCGCTGCAGCAGGGCGGCTGGACGGCGCGTGCGGAGCAGGACGGCGCCGCCGACGCAGGCGGCTACGCGCTGGTGCTGGTGCTTCCGCCGCGCCAGCGCGAGGAAGCGCGGGCGCTGCTGGCGCGCGCCGTGGCGCTGGCCGCGCCGGGCGGCATGGTGGTGGCCTGCCAGGCCAACAACGAGGGCGCGCGCTCCGGCGAGGACGACCTGCAGCAATTGGCTGGACTCGGCGGCAAGCTGACCAAGCACCACTGCCGGGTGTACTGGACCGCGCCGCTGGACGGCGGCCACGACGCCGCGCTGCAGCAGCGCTGGGCGACGCTGGATGCGGTGCGGCCGATTCTCGACGGTCGCTTCCGCAGCCGCCCGGGCGTGTTCGCCTGGGATCGCATCGACCCGGCCTCGGCGCTGCTGGCCGAACACCTGCCCGCCGATCTGCGCGGCCGTGCCGCCGATCTCGGCGCCGGCTACGGCTACCTGTCGGCCGAACTGCTGGCGCGCTGCCCGCAACTGACCGCGCTGGACCTGTTCGAGGCCGACGCGCGCGCGCTGGCGCTGGCGCGCGCGAATCTGGCGCAGGCACCGGCCGGCCCGACGCTGGGCTTCCACTGGCACGACGTGACCACCGGACTGCCGGGGCAGTACGACGTCATCGTCAGCAATCCGCCGTTCCATGCGCCGGGGCGGATGGAGCGGCCGGACATCGGCCGGCGCTTCATCGCGGTGGCGGCGCAGGCGCTGGCGCCCGGCGGGCGGCTATTCCTGGTCGCCAACCGGCATCTGCCCTACGAGGCGGTGCTCGACGCCAGTTTCGGGGAGACCGAGGTGCTCGCCACCCGCGACGGCTTCAAGCTGATCCACGCGGTGCGCAGCCGCGCCGGAGCGCGCCGATGAAGCTGGTCAAGCACCTGGCCAACCTGGGCTACGGCAGCCGCAAGCAGGTGGCGCTGATGTTCCGCGAGGGCCGCATCACCGACACCGAGGGCGAGGTGCTGTACGCCGACGACCAGGTGCCGCACGCCACGATCCGCGTCGACAGCGAGCCGCTGGACCCGCCGCCCGGGCTGATCCTGGCGTTGCACAAGCCGGTCGGCTACACCTGCTCGACCAAGGATCCGGGACGCATCGTCTACGACCTGCTGCCGCCGCGCTTCCGCCTGCGCTCGCCGCTGCTGTCCACGGTGGGGCGGCTGGACCGCGACACCAGCGGTCTGCTGCTGATGACCGACGACGGTGCGCTGCTGCATCGCATCGTCTCGCCCAAGGCGCGGTTGGCCAAGGTCTACGAGGCCACCCTGGCCGAGGATCTGCGCGGCGACGAGGCCGCGCAGTTCGCCAGCGGCACGCTGCTGCTCGACGGCGAGACCACGCCGCTGCTGCCGGTGCAACTGGAGACGCTGGGACCGCGCCAGGTGCGCGTGGCCCTGCACGAAGGCCGCTACCACCAGGTGCGGCGCATGTTCGCCGCCGTCGGCAACCACGTGGCCGCACTGCACCGCAGCCGCATCGGCGGCTTCGGCCTGGACGATCTGCCCTCGGGGCAGTGGCGGGTGCTGGAGGCGGCGGAGGTGGCGGTGCTGTTCGAGGGCCGGGATTAGGGAGTCGGGATTAGGGATTGGCAAAAACGCGTGGCGCCACGCACCGTCGCAAATCCCGCTTCTACGAATCCCCAATCCCCAATCACGAATCCCGACTCTCAACCGCCCGCTTCCAGCCCTCCAGCCCCAGCTTCTCCAGGGTCTGCAGATTGCGCTCGACGATCACGTCCGCGTCCGGGAACGCGGCCACCGCGCGCTCCACGCTGTCCTCGCGCAGCAGGTGCAGGGTCGGGTAGGGCGCGCGGTTGGTGTAGTTGCCGATGTCGTCCGCCGCGGTGCCGGCGAACTGGTACTGCGGATGGAAGCTGGCCACCTGCAGGATGCCGTGCAGGTCCAGCGCCTCGACCGCGGCGTCGGCGTTGTCGAGGAAGTCGTTGTAGTCCAGGAAGTCCTGCAGCACGTCCGGATGCACGATCAACGTGGTGTCGATCTGCTCGGCCGGGGTGTCGCGCAGCAGCACCAGTTCCTCGGCCAGCTGTTCGAGCAGTGCCTCGGGCGTACTCGCATCGCTGAGCACGAAACGCACCTGCTGCTTGACGTACACCGCCTTGGCGAACGGACACAGGTTCAGCCCGATCACCGCGCGCTCCAGCCATCGGCGGGTCAGGGCGATCGGGTCGTCGGAGGCGGGGGCAAGCGAGGTGGGAGGCATGGCGTCGGCGGTGGCGAAGGGGCGGCGCGCGTGGGCACGGGGCCGCGCGCGGCGGCCAGTGTATGCCGGATAGGCGCCGGTGGCCGGGGTTACGGTGCGTTCCAGCGGTTGTAGGACACGTCCAGCCACGGCGGATGCTCGGCATACATCTCGCGGATCAGTTGCTTGGTCAGTTCCACCAGGCCGGAGTCGTCGTTGCGGCGATAACTCATGATGATCGGCGAGGTGGCGTGTTCGTCGTCGATCAGGCGGTAATGCAGGTCGCTGCGCATCGACCGCGCCGAGGCCGGGATCAGGCAGATCCCGCTCTCGGCCGCGACCAGGCCCAGCGCGGTCTGCAGCTCGCGCACCTCCTGCAGTTCGCTGGGATGCGCGCCGTGATCCTGCAGCAGCGACAGCACCTGATCGGCGAAGCTGGGGCGCGGATGGCTGGGATAGAGCAGCAGCCGTTGCCCGGCCAGCGCCGCCGGCGGCAGCGGCGCGTCCTCCGCGGCCAGCGGGTGTTCCATCGGGATCGCCGCGACCAGGCGCTCCTCGCGCAGGACCAGGCGTTCGACATGCTGGTCGCTGCTGCGCACGCGGCCGAAGCCCAGGTCGATGCGGCCTTCCTTCAGCGCTTCCACCTGCTGGCTGGACATCAGCTCGACCAGGCGCACTTCCAGGTCCGGTCGCGCCTGGCGCAGGCGCCGCACCACCGTGGGCAGACCGCCGTACAGGGTGGAGGCGACGAAGCCGATCGAGGCCACGCGGCGCTCGCTGCGGCCGAGCCGGCGCGCGGCCTCGGTCATCTGCTCGACCCGGCCCAGCACCTGCAGCGCTTCCTCGTAGAACAGCCGTCCGGCGTCGGTGAGACGCAGCGGGCGGCTGCGCCGCACCAGCAGCGGCACGCCCAGTTGCTGTTCGATCTGCTGGATCTGCCGGCTCAGCGGCGGTTGCGCGATATGCAGGATTTCCGCGGCACGGGTGAAGTTGCGTTCGCGGGCGACGGCCACGAAGTAGCGGAGTTGACGCAGATCCATAGACGCTCGCTGTGGCGGAAAGTTACATGACATTCAAAGTATGCTGTGCTGCAGCAAATCATGAACGTCTAGGTTTCCCGCCATACTATATCTTCAGGGTATGAAATGGTGCTGCATTCAGTCTTGGACGGCAGTGCCGTGCCGGGCCAAGAATCGGCGCCATGTCACCGCACCCCACCACCGCCACCGTCGAACGCGTCGAGACGCTCCTGCTCGACCTGCCCACGATCCGCCCGCATCGCCTGTCGATGGCGACGATGCGCGGGCAGACCCTGATGCTGGTGCGCCTGCATTGCAGCGACGGCGTGGTCGGGCTGGGCGAGGGCACCACCATCGCCGGTCTGGCCTACGGCGCGGAGAGCCCGGAAGGCATGCAGTTGACGATCGACCGCTACATCGCGCCGCTGCTGGTCGGTGCCGACGCCAGTGCGGTGCAGGCGCTGATGCAGCGTGTCGGCGGCCTGGTCAAGGGCAACCATTTCGCCAAGTGCGCGATCGAGACCGCGCTGCTGGACGCGCAGGGCAAGCGCGTCGGACTGCCTGTGTCCGAACTGCTGGGCGGGCGCCAGCGCCAGCGCCTGCCGGTGGCGTGGACCCTGGCCTCCGGCGACACCGCGCGCGACATCGACGAGGCCGAGCGCATGCTCGACGCGCGCAGGCACAACGTGTTCAAGCTGAAGATCGGCACGCGCAGCGTCGCCGAGGACGTGGCCCACGTGGCGGCGATCAAGCGCGCGTTGGGGGCGCGCGGCGCGGTGCGGGTGGACGTCAACATGGCCTGGAGCGAGACCGAGGCGGTGCGTGCGCTGCCGGCGCTGGCCGATGCCGGCTGCGAACTGGTGGAGCAACCGGTGGCGTCGCTGGCGTCGATGCGGCGGCTGATGCGCCGCTTCCCGATCGCGTTGATGGCCGACGAGATGCTGAGCGGCCCGGAAAGCGCCTTCGAGGCGGCGCGACGCGGCGCGGCCGACGTGTTCGCCGTGAAGATCGAGCAGTCCGGCGGCCTGTACGCCGCGCAGAAGGTCGCGGCCATCGCCGATGCCGCCGGCATCGGCCTGTACGGCGGGACGATGCTGGAAGGGGCGATCGGCACGATCGCTTCGGCCCATGCCTTCGCCACCTTCGCCAACCTGCAATGGGGCACCGAGCTGTTCGGTCCCTTGTTGCTGACCGAGGAGATCCTCGCCGAGCCGCTGCGCTACGAGGATTTCCAACTGCACTTGCCGTGCGGACCAGGCCTGGGCATCGCCCTGGACGAGGCACGGGTGGACGCGCTGCGCCGCGATCGCCGCCGCATCGTGATGCCGGTGGCTACCGGCGTGGAGGAATGAACATGTTGTTTCACGTGAGCATGGAAGTGAACCTGCCCGGCGACATGCCGACCGAGCGTGCCGAGCAGCTCAAGCGCGACGAAAAGGCGCGTTTCCAGCAGCTGCAGCGCAGCGGCCAGTGGCGCCATATCTGGCGGGTGGTCGGGCAGTACGCCAACGTCAGCATCTTCGACGTGGCCGACAACGCCGAACTGCACGCGCTGCTGCTGTCGCTGCCGTTGTTTCCCTACATGCGCATCGCGGTCACCCCGCTGTGCCGCCATCCCTCGTCGCTGTACGAGGACGATCGCTAGTCCCGCACCACGGGCGCTTCCTCGGGAGGGGAACGTCTCAAGGCAGCCAACGCAACCATGAGCAGAGAAGGAACCAGACGATGAGCGTCAAGATTTTCGAGACCCCGGAGGTGCAGGCGTTCCTGCGCACGGTCAGCGGCCTGGAGCAGACGGCCGGCGACGCGCGCGTGAAACGGATCGTGCATCGCGTGCTGTCGGACCTGTTCAAGGCCATCGACGATCTGGATGTCACGCCCGACGAGTACTGGAGCGCGATCGCCTGGCTCAACGACCTGGGCGCGGCAGGGCAGGCCGGGCTGATCTCGCCCGGGCTGGGCCTGGACCACTTCCTGGATCTGCGCCTGGACGCCATCGACGCGCAACTGGGCATCGACAATCCGACGCCGCGGACCATCGAAGGACCGCTGTACGTGGCCGGCGCGCCGGTGGCGCACGGCTTCGCCCGGCTCGACGACGGCAGCGACGAAAACGGCCATCCGCTGATCATGCACGGCACCGTGTACGCCGCCGACGGCCGCCCGCTGCCCGGCGCCACGGTGGAGGTGTGGCACTGCGACACGCGCGGTTTCTATTCGCACTTCGATCCCACCGGCAAGCAGGCGCCGTTCAACATGCGCCGCACCATCGTCGCCGACGACAACGGCCAGTACCGTTTCCAGAGCATCGTGCCCAAGGGCTACGGCGTGCCGCCGGGCAGCCCGACCGAACGCCTGCTGTTCGCGCTCGGCCGCCATGGCCAGCGTCCGGCGCACATCCACTTCTTCGTCGGCGCCGACGGCCACCGCAAGCTGACCACGCAGATCAACATCGCCGGCGACCCGCTGGTCAACGACGACTTCGCCTACGCCACCCGCGATGGCCTGGTGCCGGATCTGGTGGAACGCAGCGACGAGGCCAGCATCCAGGCCAACGGCCTGAGCGGCCCGTTTGCCGAGATCCAGTTCGATTTCCGCCTCACCGCACTGGTGGAAGGCGTGGACAACCAGGCCAATCCGCTGCGCCGCCGCGTCGCCGCCTAGTTTCCGCCGCGTCACGGGGCACGCTGCGCGTCGCCCCGTGCCGGTCACTGCCGCGGCCTGCGGTTGCCAACGCAGGCCGCCGCCATTCTCACAGGAGACACCCCCATGTCTGCCGTCATCGACCCTGCGGCCGCGCTCGACACCCTGCTCGCCAATGCCGTGCAGGACGATCCCGCCGCGGGACAGTTCCGCTGCCGTCGCGAGATCTTCACCAGCGCCGATCTGTTCGAACTGGAAATGAAGCATCTGTTCGAGGGCAACTGGATCTATCTGGCGCACGAGAGCCAGATCCCCGCGCCGAACGACTACTACAGCACCTACATCGGCCGTCAGCCGGTGGTGATCACCCGCGACAAGCACGGCGAACTGCACGCGGTCATCAACGCCTGCGCGCATCGCGGCGCGATGCTGTGCCGGCGCAAGCACGGCAACAAGGGCAGCTTCACCTGTCCGTTCCATGGCTGGACCTTCTCCAATACCGGCAAGCTGCTCAAGGTCAAGGACGAGAAGACCACCCAGTACCCGCCGCAGTTCGGCCAGGACGGCAGCCACGATCTCAAGCGCGTGCCGCGCTTCGAGAGCTACCGCGGCTTCCTGTTCGGCAGCCTGCGCGAGGACGTGGCGCCACTGCACGAGTTCCTGGGGCAGACCCGGATCATCATCGACCAGATCGTCGATCAGGCGCCGCAGGGGCTGGAAGTGCTGCGCGGCAACTCGTCCTATGTCTACGACGGCAACTGGAAGCTGCAGATGGAGAACGGCTGCGACGGCTACCACGTCAGCACCGTGCACTGGAATTACGCCGCCACCATGAGCCGGCGCAAGCAGGAAGGCACCCCGGCGGTCGATGCCGGCAGCTGGAGCAAGAGCGTCGCCGGCGTGTACGGCTTCGAGAATGGGCACCTGCTGCTGTGGACCAAGACCATGAACCCGGAAGTGCGCCCGGTGTACGCGCAGCGCGAGGAACTGGCGCAGCGCCTGGGCGCCGACCGCGCCGCGTTCATCGTCGAGCAGACGCGCAACCTGTGTCTGTATCCGAACCTGTTCCTGATGGACCAGTTCTCCACGCAGATCCGCGTGGTCAGGCCGCTGGACGTGGACAAGACCGAGGTCAGCATCTTCTGCTTCGCGCCCAAGGGCGAAAGCGCGCGCGACCGTGCGCTGCGCATCCGCCAGTACGAGGATTTCTTCAACGTCTCGGGGATGGGCACCGCCGACGACCTGGAGGAGTTCCGCGCGTGCCAGGCCGGCTACGCCGCCGGCGCGGCGCCGTGGAACGATCTCAGCCGCGGCGCGCCGTTGTGGATCGACGGCCCCGACGAGAATGCGCGGCGGATGGGACTGGCGCCGCTGCTGTCGGGCGAGCGCAGCGAGGACGAAGGCCTGTTCGTGCGCCAGCACGCGTACTGGGCGGAGGCGATGCGCGAGGCGATCGCACGCGAACGCGAGGGTACGGCATGAGCACCGACTACCAGACCATCTGCGCCTTCCTGTACCGCGAGGCGCGCCTGCTCGACGACCGCCAGTGGGACGAGTGGCTGACCCTGTACGCCGAGGACGCGGTGTACTGGATGCCGGCCTGGGACGACGACGACCGCCTCACCGACGATCCGCAGTCGCAGATCTCGCTGATCTACTACGCCGATCGCTCCGGGCTGGAGGACCGCGTGTTCCGCATCAAGACCGAGCGCTCCGGCGCCTCCACGCCGGAGCCGCGCACCAGCCACAACCTGAGCAACATCGAGGTGCTGTCCGAGCACGGGCAGGACATCGAGGTGCGGCACAATTTCCACACGCTCAGCCATCGCTACAAGGTCACCGACCAATTCTTCGGCACGGTGACGCTGACCCTGCGCCGGCAGGACGACGCGCTGCGCATCGCGCGCAAGACCATCGTGCTGAAGAACGATTACATCCGCCAGGTCGTCGACGTCTACCACGTCTGATCGGCACGCACCTGCGAGCAACCGCCATGTCCTATCGCATCGCGCTGAATTTCGAAGACGGCATCACCCGCTTCATCGACTGCAACGACGGCGAGACGGTGCTCGACGCCGCCTTCCGCCAGCGCATCAACCTGCCGATGGATTGCGCCGACGGCGTGTGCGGCACCTGCAAGTGCCGCGCCGAACGTGGGCGCTACGATCTGGGCGAGGACTACATCGAGGACGCGCTCAGCGCCGATGAAGCCGCCGCCGGCATGGTCCTGACCTGCCAGATGCGGCCGCAGTCGGACTGCGCCGTGGCGGTGCCGGCGACCTCGCTCGTCTGCAAGACCGGGAGCGTGCACTTCCAGGCCACGGTGGCGGCGGTGGTCGCGCATGCCGACGCCGCGCTGGAACTGACCCTGGAGACGATCGGCCCGGCGCCGGCCTTCCTGCCCGGCCAGTACGTCAACATCGCCGTGCCCGGCAGCGGCCAGTTGCGCGCGTATTCCTTCAGTTCCGCGCCGGGTGCGTCCACGCTGACCTTCCTGATCCGGCGCGTCCCCGGCGGCCTGATGAGCGCCTACCTGGACGCGGCCACGCCGGGACAGGTCCTGGACCTCAACGGCCCGCTGGGCAGCTTCTACCTGCGCGAGATCACCCGGCCGCTGCTGTTGCTGGCCGGCGGCACCGGCCTGGCGCCGTTCCTGTCGATGCTGGCGCAATTGCAGGCCAGCGGCTGCGCGCATCCGGTGCATCTGATGTACGGCGTGACCCGCGGCGCCGACCTGGTGCTGCTGGAGCGCCTGCAGGCGCTGGCCGAGCAGGCCGACTGGTTCACGTTCGATACCTGCGTGGTCGATCCGGCGGCGGCGCATCCGCGCACCGGCTACGTCACCGAGCACCTGCCTGCGCATGCCCTGCACGGCGGCGACGTGGACGTGTACCTGTGCGGACCGCCGCCGATGGTCGAAGCGGTGCGCACGCATTTTTCCGGCATCGGGCTGGTTCCGGCCGCCTTCCACTACGAGAAGTTCACCCCCAGCGCCGTGGCGCCGGTGCAGGAACGGGCCGCATGAGCGCGCGTTTCGCCGGCAAGGTGGTGGTGGTCACCGGCGCGGCGCAGGGCATCGGCCTGCGCGTGGCCGAGCGTGCCGCCGCCGAGGGCGCACGGCTGGTGCTGGTGGACCGCGCCGCCCATGTCGCCGAACTGTCCCAGGCACTGGCGCCGGCCGAAGTCGCCACGCTGGTGGCCGACCTGGAACACTACGAGGAGAACGCGCGGGCGATGCAGTTCGCGCAGGCGCAGATGGGCCGCATCGACGTGCTGGTGAACAACGTCGGCGGCACCATCTGGGCGCAGCCGTACCAGGAATACACCCCGGCGCAGATCGAGGCCGAGGTGCGGCGCTCGTTGTTCCCGGCGCTGTGGGGATGCCGCGCGGCGCTGCCGTACATGATCGCGCAGGGCGGTGGGGCGATCGTCAACGTCTCCTCCATCGCCACCCGCAGCATCCATCGCGTGCCGTACGGCGCGGCCAAGGGCGGGGTCAACGCGCTGACCGCGTGCCTGGCGTTCGAGCACGCCGCGCATGGCATCCGCGTCAACGCGGTCGCCCCGGGCGGTACCGAGGCGCCGCCGCGGCGGGTGCCGCGCAATGCCGATGCGCAGAGCGCGCAGGCGCAGGCCTGGTATCAGCAGATCGTCGCGCAGACCGTGGAATCGAGCCTGATGAAACGCTACGGCACGCTCGACGAGCAGGCCGCGGCGATCCTGTTCCTGGCCTCGGACGAGGCTTCCTACATCACCGGGACGGTGCTGCCGGTGGGCGGCGGCGACCAGGGATGATCCACCCGCCCGGCCCGCCGTGCGCGCGTCGCCGCGGCCTGTCGCCACGCACCGGCGGCGCCCACTGACCCCCGTGTCCTCACCTCTGTCCTTTCCTGGAGCGAACGCCATGCAGTCCCCTCTCTTCGACCCTTCGCGGCTGGCGCCGGACGTGCTGGCGGTGTTGCAAGGCATGGCCGCCAGCGGCGCGCCCCCGCTGGAGACCCTGCCGATCCCGCAGCTGCGCCAGGCCTACGGTCAGATCGGCGCGCTGCTCGGCGGCGCGCCGTTGCCGGTGGCCGAGGTCCGTGCGCTGACCGCCACGGGGCCGGCCGGTCCGATCCCGCTGCGCCTGTATCGGCCGGTCAGCGCGCCGCAGGCCACCGCGGCCATCGTCTATCTGCACGGCGGCGGCTGGAGTGCCGGCGATCTGGACACCCACGATCCGGTCTGCCGGCGCCTGGCGCAGGCGGCCGCGTGCGCGGTGGTGGCGGTGGACTACCGGCTGGCGCCGGAACATCCGGCCCCGGCCGGCCCGCAGGACGTGGTCGCGGCGATCGCCTGGCTGGCGGCGCACGCCGGCGAG
>NZ_AQOK01000070.1:0-5873 GCF_000364645.1 Xanthomonas sp. SHU 308
CCCGGGAAAGCCCGTCGGGGCTGAAGCCCCTCCCACAAAAGCAGCTGTTTTTTATCGGCGCACTGGATCGCTTTGCAGCGATTGTGCTCCGCGGACTACGCTGCCGTCCCGATTCCCGATTCCCGGCTTTCAACAGCCGCAGACTGATCATCCCGAATCCCGAATCCCGAATCCCAGCTCCTCTGTGCTAGAACACAGCACAGCGGCACGTCGATCTTCGCCGCCGCGATCGCGGCGCAGGGCACTGCCGCACTGCACAAGGAGGACCGCATGAAGCGAGCAGGGTGGTGGACGCCGTTGCTGTTGGGCATGGCCGCGCCGGCATTGGCGCAGGACGGCAGCGGCACGGTGCGCATCGGCGCCAGTCTGCGCGCCGGCCCGGCGCCGGAGTATCCGCGCGTGGCTACGCCGGCCACCGACGACGCGTTGCAGGTGCATGGCTGCACACGGGATTGGGCCTGGTGCGATGTCAGCTGGCGCGAGAAACGCGGCTGGCTGCCGGCTGGTGCGATCGACTTTCACGAAGAGGGGCAGGGCGTCGCGCCAGGCGCCTCGCTCGGTGTGCCCACGGTCGGCTTCGCGCTGGACCGCTACTGGGACACGCACTATCGCGGCCAGCCGTGGGCACGCGAACGCGCGCGTTACCGCCCGCTGGAAAGCGCGGCGACTGCCGCTGGTCCAGCGCAGATCCCGGCACCGCTGCAGCGGCAGTTGGCGCCGCAATGGCGGGCGCCCCCTCCACCGCAGGCGTCCGCGTCCGAGGCCGTGAGCGCCACGCCGCCATGGACGCCGCCGGGCGAGCGGATGCATCAGATCCCGCCACCGGACGCGCTCAATCCCCGCTACAACAAGGAACTGGCGAAGGAGTTGCAACGCCAGGACAGCGACCGCCGCCAGCGCGAATCGATGGGACTGCAACCGGTGCCGCCGTCTGCTTCCGCACCGTCGGCATCGCCTTCGTGGCCGCCCACGCCCGCGACGATCCAGTGGGTCGAGCGGCATCCGCCGAAGCCGAGTTCGCCACCTCCGCCACCTCCGCCTCCGCCTCCGCCCTCAGCGCCACCGGCCAAGCCGGAACCGCACAAGGACGAGGCCGCCGGGCGACACGACGTGAAGCAACTGGAACGCTGAGCCGCGCCACGGCGCCCTCAAAGGCGCCGTGCGGCCTGGATACGGTCAGGCCTTGGCGAACACCAGCGCGGCGTTGGTGCCGCCGAAGCCGAAGCTGTTGGACATCACCGTGCGCAAGTCCGCGTCGCGGCTTTCGCGCACGATCGGGAAGCCCTCGGCGCGCGGATCCAGCGTGTCGATATTGGCCGAGCCGGCGATGAAGCCGTCGCGCAGCATCAGCAGGCAGTAGATCGCCTCGTGCACGCTGGCTGCGCCCAGCGAATGCCCGGACAGCGCCTTGGTCGAGGACAGCGGCGGCACCGCGTCGCCGAACACCGCACGCACCGCGTCCAGCTCGGTGACGTCGCCCAGCGGCGTCGAGGTGCCGTGGGTGTTGAGGTAGTCGATCGGCGCGTCCACGCCCTGCAGCGCCATGCGCATGCAGCGCACCGCGCCTTCGCCGGACGGGGCCACCATGTCGGCGCCATCGGAGGTCACGCCGTAGCCGACCAGTTCGGCATGGATGCGCGCGCCGCGCGCCACCGCATGGTCGTAGTCCTCCAGCACCAGCATGCCGCCGCCGCCGGCGATGACGAAGCCGTCGCGCGCCGCATCGTAGGGCCGCGACGCCACCGCCGGCGTGTCGTTGAAGCCGGTGGACAGCGCGCCCATCGCGTCGAACATCAGGCTCATGGTCCAGTCCAGCTCTTCGCCGCCGCCGGCGAACATCACGTCCTGCTGGCCGTGGCGGATCAGGTCCGCCGCCGCGCCGATGCAGTGCGCCGAGGTCGCGCACGCGGCCGACAACGAGTAGCTCACGCCCTTGATCTTGAACGCGGTGGCCAGGCTCGCCGACACCGCCGAACACATCGTGCGCGGCACCATGTACGGGCCGACCTTGCGCACGCCGCGGTTGCGCAGCAGATCCGCCGCTTCCACCTGCCAATGGCTGGAGCCGCCGCCGGAGCCGGCGATCAGGCCGATCCGCGGGTCGCTAATCGCCGCCTCGTCCAGGCCGGCATCGGCCAGCGCATCGCGCAGCGCCAGGTAGGCGTAGGCCGAGGCGTCGCCCATGAAGCGCTTGAGCTTGCGGTCGATCGCCGCGTCCAGGTCCAGTTGCACATCGCCGCCGATCTGGCTGCGCAGGCCGGCCTCGACCGCCTGCGGGTTATGGCGGATGCCGGCGCGGCCTTCGCGCAAGGCGCGCGACACGCTGTCCAGGTCGTTGCCCAGGCACGACGTGATGCCCATTCCGGTAATTGCCACGCGCCGCATCAGAATGCCTCCGTCGACGTGAACAGGCCCACGCGCAGGTCCTTGGCGGTATAGATCTCGCGCCCATCCACCGACATGCGGCCGTCGGCCACCGCCATCGCCAGCTTGCGGTTGATCACCCGGCTGATGTCGATCTCGTACACCACCTGCTTGGCGATGGGCAGCACCTGCCCGGTGAACTTCACTTCGCCCACGCCCAGCGCGCGGCCGCGGCCGGGCGCGCCCAGCCAGGTCAGGAAGAAGCCGGTCAACTGCCACATCGCATCCAGGCCCAGGCAGCCGGGCATCACCGGATCGCCGATGAAATGGCAGCCGAAGAACCACAGGTCCGGGCGGATATCCAGTTCGGCGCGGATCACGCCCTTGCCATGCGCGCCGCCGGTCTCGTCGATGGCGACGATGCGGTCGAACATCAGCATCGGATCGTTGGGCAGGCGCGCGGCGTCGGCGCCGAACAACTCGCCGCGTGCGCTGGCGAGCAATTGCTCGCGCGAATAGGAGGACAGACGACTCATGAGCGGAACATTCCCAGGCGAGACAGTCGAGGCGCGCAAGAGTGCATGAGCTTCGCGCGTTCAATCAAACGTTTTATCCGTACGCACGCGTAGTGTCGGCAGCGGCGGTGGCGCGCGCACTGCGCCGGATCAAGGCGCGCATTCTCAGTCCGTGCGCAGCGCGGGGCTTATCATGCGCACACCGTTCGCAGGCGTAGGGTATGGGGTCGATGCGCAAGATCATTCACGTCGACATGGACGCGTTCTACGCGTCCGTGGAGCAGCGTGACGATCCGGCGCTGCGCGGCAAGCCGGTGGTGGTGGCCTGGCGCGGCATGCGCTCGGTGGTGTGCGCCGCCTCCTACGAGGCGCGCGTGTTCGGCGTGCGCTCGGCGATGCCGGCGCTGCGTGCCGAGCGGCTGTGCCCGGACGCGATCTTCGTGCCGCCGGATTTCGCCCGCTACAAGGCGGTGTCGCGGCAGGTGCGCGAGATCTTCCTGCGTCATACCGACCTGATCGAGCCGCTGTCGCTGGACGAGGCCTACCTGGACGTCACCGAGCCCAAGGGCGAATTGCGCACCGCCACCGAGATAGCCCAGACCATCCGCGCGCAGATCCGCGCCGAAACCGAACTGACCGCCTCGGCCGGCATCGCACCGAACAAGTTCCTGGCCAAGATCGCCTCGGACTGGCGCAAGCCCGACGGCCAGTTCGTGATCCGCCCGCATCGCGTGGAAGCGTTCCTGACGCCGTTGCCGGTGAACAAGGTGCCCGGCGTGGGCAAGGTGATGGAGGCCAAGCTGGCGGAACTGGGCATCGCCACCGTGGGCGATCTGCGCGCGCGCAGCGAGGCGGAACTGGAAGCGCGCTTCGGCAGCTTCGGCCTGCGCCTGTACCAGCGCGCGCGCGGCATCGACGAACGCCCGGTGGAATCGGACCAGCCGGTGCAGTCGATCTCCTCCGAGGACACCTTCGCCGAAGACCTGGCGCTGGAGGCGCTGGAGCCGGCGATCCGGCAACTGGCCGAGAAGACCTGGAACGCCACCCGCCGCACCGAGCGCATCGCGCGCACCGTGGTGCTGAAGCTGAAGACCGCGCAGTTCCGCATCCTCACCCGCAGTTTCACCCCGGAGCAACCGCCGGACTCGCTGCACGCCTTGATCGACATCGCCCTGGCGCTGCGCGAGCGGGTGGACCTGCCGGCATCCACCCGCTACCGCCTGGTCGGCGTCGGCCTGTCCGGCTTCCACGAGCGCGAGCCGGGGCAGGCGCAGGGGCGCTTGTTCGGTTGAGGCGGTGGCGTCGCCTGGGATAGTGCCTTCCCGGCTGACTGCATGGGAACGTGTGCCACGGGAGACTGTCGTACCCTCTATCGCCGCGCCCTGAGCGGTGCGTGGATTGAAACACCTGGGGTTACGGTGCGGCGACGGCGGGTCTGTGTCGCGCCCTTGCGGGGCGTGGATTGAAAGCACATCGAGTGGGTCAGCAGGCACAGCGTAAGCGGTCGCACACGCTCGCGTGTGCGTGTGTTGAAACAACCATGGGATGTGGGTGCAGGCCGAGAACCTGGCCGTCGCTCCCGCTTCGGGACTGAAGTCCCTCCCACAGGGGCATGCTGCTCGGGTTGCAACAGCGACTTCATCCTCCGGCACGCGGATCGACCTGGTCGCGTCCTCACGGATGCGTGGATTGAAACATGGGTGGGGATCGCCAACCGGTGATGTTCTCGGGTGTCGTGCGCGCGAGCGCAGGGATCGAGCGGTTGACCCGGGTCGGGATGGATCGCGTGAGCGCGGTTCGCGCGCTCGGTCGCCGTCACGGCGCTGCCGCAGCGGGCGTGGCGTGGTCGCAATCGCGTGCCAGCGAAGGCAGGGCACGCGTCGCGCGCGCGCGTCGCAACCGCGTCCGACATTGCGCCACCTACAATGCGCACTTGTCCCCCTGTGTTGGCACGACATGACATTTCCTTATGCATTGGTGGTGTTCGACCTGGACGGCACCCTGGTCGACAGCGGCGCCGACATCGCCGAGGCGTTGAACCGTACCCTGGCCGACTTCGGCCTGCCGCGCGTGCCGGAGGCGACCGTGCTCGGCTGGATCGGCGAGGGCGTGCGCAAACTGGTCGAGAGCGCCTGGCGGCATGCCGGCGACGCCACGCCGCTCGAGACGGTGATGCCGACCTTCATGCGTCACTACGCCGAATGCCTATTGCGCAGTCCGCGGCTGTATCCGGGTGCGGCCGAGGCGCTGACGCAGTTGCATGCGGATGGCGTGACGCTGGCGCTGTGCACCAACAAGCCGTCGGTGATGGTGCCGCCGCTGTTGCGCCATCTGGGCGTGGCCGATCTGTTCTCTGCGGTGCTCGGCGGCGACAGCCTGCCCGAGCGCAAGCCCAGCCCGGCGCCGCTGCTGCACCTGGCGCAGCGGTTCGCGCAGCCGCCGGCGCGCTGCCTGATGGTCGGCGATTCGGGGACCGACCTGCAGGCCGGCCACGCCGCCGGCATGCCGGTGGCGCTGGTGCGTTACGGCTATCCGCGCGATCTGGATCTGGCCACGGCCGACGTGGTGTTGCTGATGGATGATTTGCGCGCGCTGCTGCAGCTGCGCTGATACGACGGCGATCCAAACACTGCGGTGTAGCGCAAAGACCGGGATGCGCTTGCAGGAGCGGCTTCAGCCGATGACGCAGTAAGCCCCTCTCCCCCCGGGAGAGGGGTTGGGGTGAGGGTCCGGGCGCGTAGCGGTCGCTGAACTGTCAGGTTTGTGCCGCGATGCGTGAGCACGAGGAAGGCTGTTTGCGTTCGGCAGCCAGCGGCCTGATCGCGAGCGACCAAGTGCGCGTGCGTCGCGCATGTCTGCTTTGAGAATGCGCGCATCTACATCCGCTGTGGTCGCACATGCCGCCTTTCGTAGGAACGGCTTCAGCCGCGACAGGCTTTCCCGGGAAAGCCGATCACGGCTGAAGCCGCTCCTTGTATCTGGACATGTCGCCCC
>NZ_AQOK01000071.1:0-8879 GCF_000364645.1 Xanthomonas sp. SHU 308
GCGGGCCGCCGGCGCCACGTGCGTCGCGGTCGCGGTCGGTCGGACGCGCCGGCGCCGGCGTGTCGTCCAGGCGCCGGGTCAGCGCGATGCGCTTGCGCGCCACGTCCACTTCCAGCACCTTGACCTTGACGATGTCGCCGGCCTTGACCACGTCGCGCGGATCCTTGACGTAGCTGTCCGAGAGCGCGGAGATGTGCACCAGGCCATCCTGATGCACGCCGATGTCGACGAACGCGCCGAAGGCGGCGACGTTGCTGACCACGCCTTCCAGCACCATGCCCGGTTTGAGGTCCTTGATGTCCTCCACGCCGTCGGCGAAGCGCGCCGCCTTGAACTCCGGGCGCGGATCGCGGCCCGGCTTTTCCAGTTCCTTGAGGATGTCGCGCACCGTCGGCAGGCCGAACTTCTCGTCGGTGAACTGGTCCGGCTTGAGGCCGCGCAGGAAGCCGCCGTCGCCGATCAGGGCCTTGATCGGCTTGCCGGTGGCACCGACGATGCGCTCCACCACCGGATAGGCTTCCGGGTGCACCGCCGAAGCGTCTAGCGGCTCCTCGCCATCGGCGATGCGCAGGAAGCCGGCGCATTGTTCGAACGTCTTGTCGCCCAGCCGCGGCACCTTGAGCAGGTCCTTGCGGCGCTTGAACGGGCCGTTGTCGTCGCGGTGGCGCACGATGTTCTCGGCCACGCTCGACGACAGCCCGGACACGCGCGACAGCAGCGCCGCCGAGGCGGTGTTGACGTACACGCCGACCGCGTTCACGCAGTCCTCCACCCGCGCGTCCAGCGCCCGCGCCAGGCGGTACTGGTCGACGTCGTGCTGGTACTGGCCCACGCCGATCGCCTTGGGCTCGATCTTGACCAGTTCCGCCAGCGGATCCTGCAGGCGCCGCGCGATCGACACCGCGCCGCGCAGCGACACGTCGAGCTGCGGGAACTCCTTGGCGGCGAACTCGGACGCCGAATACACCGAGGCACCGGCTTCGCTGACCACGATCTTTTCCAGCTTCAGCTGCGGATTCTGCTTGATCAAGTCCGCAGCCAGCTTGTCGGTCTCGCGGCTGGCGGTGCCGTTGCCGATCGCGATCAGCTCCACGCCGTGCTGCGTGCACAGCTGCCGCAGCGTGTGCAGCGACTGGTCCCACTGCCGGCGCGGCTCGTGCGGATAGATGGTGTCGGTGGCCAGCAGCTTGCCAGTGGCGTCGACCACCGCGATCTTGCAGCCGGTGCGGATGCCCGGGTCCAGGCCCAGGGTCACGCGCGGCCCGGCCGGCGCGGCCAGCATCAGGTCCTGCAGGTTGTCGCCGAACACCGCGATCGCCTCGGCTTCGGCCTTTTCGCGCGCCTGGTTGAACAGGTCCAGCAGCAGGTGCATGTGCAGCTTGGCGCGCCAGGTCAGGCGACAGGCATCCAGCAGCCAGCGGTCGCCCGGACGGCCCTGGTTGGCGATGCCGGCGCGCAGCGCGACGCGGCCTTCGGCGTACTGGTGGCCGGCTTCGGCCTCGCTGCCGGGATCCAGTTCCAGATACACGATCTCCTCGCGGCGCGCGCGGAACAGCGCCAGCAGCCGGTGCGAAGGAATCTTGGCCAGTGCTTCGGCGTGATCGAAGTAGTCGCGGTACTTGGCGCCTTCCTGCTCCTTGCCCTCGGCCACGCGGGCGCGGATGACGCCCACCTCGCCCAGCCAGGTGCGCAGTTCGCCGACCAGTGCGGCATCCTCGCCCCAGCGCTCCATCAGGATCGCGCGCGCGCCTTCCAGCGCGGCCTTGACGTCGGCCACACCCTTGTCGGCATCGACGAAGCCGGCGGCGAAGGTTTCCGGCACCTGGCTCGGATCGGCCAGCAGGCCGTCGGCGAGCGGTTCCAGCCCGGCCTCGCGGGCGATCTGCGCGCGCGTGCGCCGCTTGGGCTTGTAGGGCAGGTAAAGGTCTTCCAGCCGCGACTTGGTGTCGGCGGCGACGATCTCCGCACGCAGTTCGTCGCTGAGCTTGCCCTGCTCGGCGATGCTGGCGAGCACCGCGGCGCGGCGCTCTTCCAGTTCGCGCAGATAGGTCAGGCGCACTTCCAGGTTGCGCAACTGGGTGTCGTCGAGCCCGCCGGTGACTTCCTTGCGGTAGCGTGCGATGAACGGGACGCTGGCGCCCTCGTCGAGCAAGGCGATGGCGGCGCGCGCCTGCGCCGGCTGCGCGCCGATCTCGGCGGCGATGGTGTTGGCGATCTGCTGGGCGAGCTGAGTGTCGTGCATTGCGTCCGGCCGAAGCCGCCTTGCGGAAAACCCGCATTTTCGCAGTGCGCGCGCCGCCGGGGAACCCGTTGACAGGCGCGCGCCAAGCTGGCGGCGTCAGGTGACGCCGTTCGGCCCGTCCAGCACCATGCGCACCTTGCGGATCAGTTCCTGGCGGTTGTACGGCTTGGCCAGCACCTCGAACTCGTTGCCGCCGGCATCGGTACGCTCGATCGAGGACTCGGCATAGCCGGTGGTCAGCAGCACCTTGATCTTGGGCCGGCGCCGCCGCGCCTCGCGCGCCAGCATCACGCCATTGAGGCCGCCGGGCATGATCAGGTCCGAATACAGCAGGTCCACGTGCACGCCGGTGTCGAGCAGCTCCAGCGCCTCGCGCGCGTTGTACACCACGTGCGTGGCATAGCCCTGGTCGCCCAGGAACAGGCGCGCCAGTTCGGCGATGTCCGGCCGGTCCTCGACGATCAGGATGGTCTCGTCGCCCTGGCGATCGAACGGGCGGCGCGTGCGCGAATCGCGCGGGGCCATGTTCTCGACGTTGTCGTCGATCGGGAAGTACAGGCGCACGGTGGTGCCGTGGCCCTCCTCCGAATACAGGCGCACCGCACCGCCGGACTGCTTGGCGAAGCCGTAGACCATGGACAGGCCCAGGCCGGTGCCCTTGCCTTCTTCCTTGGTGGTGAAGAACGGATCCAGCACGCGCGCCAGCACCTCCGGCGGCATGCCGCTGCCGTTGTCGGTGATCGACACGCACACGTAGTGGCCAGGCAGCAGGTTGTCGTAGGTGGTGGGTTCGTCCGCGCGCACCGACACGTTGCGGGTCTGGATCACCAGACGCGGCGCCGGCTGGTCGGCCATGGCGTCGCGCGCATTGATCAGGATGTTGAGCAGCGCCACTTCGGCCTGGGTCGGGTCGATCCGGCAGTTGCGCAGGTCCGGCGACAGCTCCAGCGAGAACGCGATGCCGTCGCCCAGCGTGCGCTCGGCCACATCGCTCATCCCGGCCACCAAGGCATTGAGATTGAGCACGCGTCCTTCCAGCTTCTGCTTGCGCGCGAACGCCAGCAGCTGCTGGGTCAGGCGTGCGGCCTGGCCGGCGGCATCGCGTGCGCGGTCCACGCTCTTGCGCAGCAGCGACGGATTCAGCGGGTCGCTCTCGACCGCGTGCTCGATCAGTTCCAGATACCCGGACATGACCTGCAGCAGGTTGTTGAAGTCGTGCGCAATGCCGCCGGTGAGCTGGCCCAGCGCCTCCATCTTCTGCGCCTGACGCAGCGCGTCCTCGGCATCGCGGCGACGGCTGACGTCCAGCTGCGAACCGAAGAAATACACCAGCTCGCCGCGGTCGTCATACACCGGGGAGATATACAGCGCGTTCCAGAAGCTGGAACCGTCCTTGCGGTAGTTGAGGATCTCCACCGCCACTTCGTCATGCGAGGTAATGGCGTCGCGGACGCTGCGCACGGTCTCGCGATCGGTGTCCGGTCCCTGCAGGAAGCGGCAGTTATTGCCGATCAATTCCTCGCGACCGTAACCGGTCATTTCCAGGAACGCGCGGTTGACGAAGATGATCGGATTGTCCGGCTGCCGCGGATCGGTCACGATCATCGGCATGCGCGTGGTCTGCACCGCAGCGAAGAAGATATCGCTGCGCTGATTGGACATGTCGGTGGGGGCGTTCGGGTCGACGGTCGTCGGCGGCGCCGAGGTGTTGCTGATTTCTGGTGCGGGCATGGTCGGTGGCAGGTCGATGCGAACCGTCGCTGGCCCGCCTAGGCGGGCGGCCACACCGGGGTTCGCACGCCGGCGTCAACGCGAATAATACCTGTGCAAGCGTTCTACCACGATATCGTCCTGCAGCGACTCCAGCGCCATGATCCGCACCTGCCGATCGCTCAATGCCAGCACGCGCTCAACATAGATCTCCGGGCCTGCCTCGGTTTCCTTCATGGACTTGCGGAACCCGTAGGGCACGACGCCCTTCTCTCCGTCCTTGCTGCCACCGATATACAGAACGACCGACATGACGCTTCCTATACAGGGAATTCGTGGAACTGGCGCGCACCATACACAGCGCCATGTGAGGGACTTCTGCACCGAGATTAATCGCGGCTGTTTGCCCGAACATGACGTCCGCGGCGGCTCACGCGGACTTAACCGGACCTGCGCCTAAGTCGCACATCCTTTCTGCGCCGGGGCGTCATGGATCTCAAGAGCGGTTATCCCTTCTGGTCGGTCCGCAACGGCCTGATGCAGAGCTTTCCGCAGCTGCGCGACGACGTGCGCTGCGATGTCGCGGTCGTCGGCGGCGGTATCACCGGCGCCTTGATCGCCGAAGAACTGAGCGCGCACGGGCATGCCGTGACGGTCCTGGAGCAGCGCGACATCGGCTGGGGCAGCACCGCGGCCAGCACCGCCCTGCTGCAGTACGAGATCGACACCCATCTGATCGATCTGGCCAAGCGCTATGGCGAACCTGCCGCCGCCCTCGCCTACGGCGCCTGCGCGCAGGCGCTGGAGCAGTTGCGCGACCTGGTCCGGCCGCTGCGCGATGTCGACTTCGGCTGGAACGACAGCCTGTACTACGCCAGCAAACGCCGCCACGTGCGGGTGCTGCTGGAAGAACTGGAAGTGCGCGCGCGACACGGCCTGGACGTGGAATGGCTGGACGCGCAGACGCTGGACGCGGACTACGGCCTGCAGGCGCACGGCGCGATCCTCAGCCACCAGGCGGCACGGGTGGATCCGTACCGCCTCACCTATCGCCTGCTCGGCCGCGCCTTCCGACGCGGCGTCGGCGTCTACGACCGCACCCGCATCGCGCGGATCGTGGTCACTGGCCGCGGCGTGACCCTGCACACCGATCAGGGCGCGCAGGTGCGCGCCGGCCATGTGGTGATGGCCGCCGGCTACGCCAACCAGCACTGGCTGGATCAACGCGTGGCCCGCAACCGCAGCAGCTACGCCTTCGTCAGCGACCCGCTCGAGCCTTCCGTCCTCGGCCCATTGCGCGACACCATGATCTGGGAAAGTGCGCGGCCGTATCTGTACCTGCGCAGCACCGGCAACGGCCGCATCGTCGCCGGCGGCGAGGACGACAGCGTGGACGTGCCGGCGCGCCGCGACGCGCGCGTGGACAGCAAGGCGCGCACGCTGTCGCGCAAGATCGCCAAGGTGATGCCGGGACTGGAGCTGCAGCCGACCTTCGCCTGGGCCGGCACCTTCGCCGAGACCGAGGACGGCCTGCCGTTCTTCGGCCCGCACCCGCAGCACGGCCCGCGCGTGCAGTTCGCCATGGCCTACGGCGGCAACGGCATCACCTACAGCATGATCGGCGCCGGCCTGCTGCGCGCCCAGATCGAGCGGCATGCGCACCCGCTCAAGCGCCTGTTCGGTTTTTCCCGGCTCGACTGACCCGAGCCACCAACAAGCACCACTGGTACATCCGTACGAATGGCTTCAGCCGCGACCGGGGCGTTCCCGGGAAAGCCCGTCGCGGCTGAAGCCGCTCCTGGGCGGCAACGTCGTGCATTGCGAAAGCAGCGGTTTGCGGACGCCACGCGCTCAACCCGTCCCCGGCCACCAACCCCGACCGTACAGCGCATAGCGATCGGCGGCGCGTTCCAATGGATTGCGCACGCTGACCCCGCCGCAGGCCAGGTACACCGGCAGGAACAGCGGCCCGAGCAGCATGTACTGCAGCACGTGCGCACGTTCGTGGTCGCCGAGCCGTACCGCAGGATGCCGGCAACGACCGGCAGCGTGTTCGTAGGTGGCGCAGGCCACGTCCAGATCGTCTGCGCTGAGCAGGATCACGTTGCCCAGCGTCATCGCCCCGCGTGGCCGCATCGGCACGCGTTCGAACACCAGCGCCAGTTCGCGTCGGCTGAAGCGCAGGCGCGCACCGAAGGCCAGCGCGATGGTCCCGACGAGCATGCCCAGGACAGTGTTCGGCGAGGTCCAGAGAACGCCGACGGCGATGCCGGCACGGCGCCAGACCCGCGACAGCGGCCGCGTCAATCGGCTTCGTTGGGAATCAGCAGCCACAGGATCAGATAGACCAGGATGCCGGGGAAGGCGGCCGAGACGATCGACCCGACCACGTACAGCACCCGTAGCAGGGTCGCATTCCAGCCGAAGCGGTGGTCGATCCCGCCCATCACGCCCGCGATCATGCGGTCGTTCAACGAGCGCGACAGCGAACGGGGTTGCGACATGGCAGCGGCTCCAGCGACGGCGGCTGGCTCACTCTACGCGCGCCGGCGCGGGCGCGGCGTGACGGCGCAATGCCGCCAATTGTTGCTCGAACCAGGCCGCCGCCTCCTGCTCCGGCCGGCCAGGACAGGCGACACGGTAGGCGCTTCCGCTGACGCTGCTGCGGCTGGCGCCGCGCGCGATGAACTGCTCGGCGCTGTCCACCAGGTCGCGCGAACGCAGTGCCGCATACTTGCGCTGCAGATGCGCCTCGGCCTCGCGACCGGAGTACCAGGTCCCGTTGCGTTGGAATCGGCACGGCGAGGACTGCAACACCGCCAGCAGTCCGCGGATTTCACGGTCGGCCGCGGCCGCAGGCGCAGCGATGCCGCGCTCCACGCTCAGCCAGGCCAGCGCCACCGCCACCGCCAACACGACGCCAGCAAGAGGCGCCCCTGGCGGCACGACGCGTCGCCGCTGGCGCTCAGTGCCCGCCATCGCGCTCGGCCAGCCACTGATGCAGTGCCGCCGGCACTTCGCGTTGGGCGCGGCCGGAGACGTAGATACCGATATGGCCGCCGCGGAAACTCAGTTCGGCGTAGTCGCGGCTGCCCACCACGCCGCGCAGCGCCCGCGACGCGTCCGGCGGCACCAGGTGGTCCTGCTCGGCATAGACGTTGAGCACCGGCATGGTGACCCGACCCAGGTCCACCGTGTGCGCACCGATGCGCGCGCGCCCGTGCATCAGCGCGTTGTCCTGATAGAACTGCTTGACGAACTCGCGGAAGGTCTCGCCGGCCAGATCCGGCGAATCGAAGATCCATTTCTCCATGCGCAGGAAGTCCTCCAGCGCCCGCGGATCGTCGAGGATGTCGAGCAGGCCGACGTACTTCTGCAGGTTCAGCCGGAACGGCTTGAGCATCAGGTAGCTGACGTTCATCAGGTCCGCCGGCACGTTGCCCAGCGTGTCCACGAACAGGTCGACGTCGACCTGGCGCGCCCAGTTGGACAACATGTTGTCCGGGGTGTGGAAATCCACCGGGGTGACCATGGTGACCAGGTTGCGCACCTTCTCCGGCTGCAGCGCGGAGTAACACAGCGAGAACGTGCCGCCCTGGCAGATGCCGAGCATGTTGACCGGGGCGCCGTCGCCGGCCGCGCGCAGGTGGTCCACCGCGCCGTCGATGTAGCGCAGCAGGTAGTCCTCCAGCGTCAGGTAGCGCTCGGAACGGTCCGGGTAGCCCCAGTCGAGTACGTAGACGTCCTCGCCCAGCGCCAGCAGTCCCTGCACCAGCGAGCGGTCCGCCTGCAGGTCGACCATGTACGGACGGTTGACCAGGGCATAGACGATCAGCAGCGGCACCTTGGCGGTGGGCGGGCGTTCGCCGACGAAGCGGTACAGCACCACCTTGCCGTCGCGCCACACTTCCTGCCGCGCGGTGGTGCCGTAGTCCACCGTGTCCAGGCCCGGCAGCACGCGCAGACCTTCGAGCAGCTTGCGCTGCAGCTCCAGGGTTTCCTGGACCAGATCGTCGCTGCTGAAACTCAGCGGTCCCTTCATGCGCGACTCCGGCGTGCCGCCGGCGTGGTCCCGGCCCGCCGCGACGTGGCGGCGGGCGTGGCCTTCGCTGGCGTGGCGGCGTTGGATTTGGATTTGGGCGCGGCGGCTGCCGCCCGCGCAGGGGCCGACCTGGCCGCGGTCTTCCTGGGGCTTTTCTGCGGCGCAGCCGGGGCCGTGGCAACCGGTGCAGGTCCGGCTGCGGCAGTCGCGCCCTGCCCTTCGCCGCGCTCCAGTCGTCGCAGCCGCCGTTCCAGGTCGGCGATGCGCCGATGCGCGGCATCCAGTTCGGTACGCGTGGGCAGGCCCACCTGCTCGCACACCTGCTCGGTCTCGCGCTGCAGCAGGGCGCGCAGGCGCATCTGCGCGTTCGCGACGTCGGCATAGACCTGGCGGAACTCCGGCGACAGCGCGGCCGCCGCATACGCTTCCTCGGCCGCGTCGATCCACAGGTCGAACATCGCCCGCGCGTTGGTCAGTTGCCGGCCCGGATCCTCGTGCGCGCGCAGCTTCTCCTCGAACAGGCCGAAAGCGCGGTCGATGGCGCCCTGCAGCAGCCCAAGATAGGCCTGCAACTGCGCCTGATAGTCCTGCTGGGCCTTGGCCAGCGCCCGCCAGCGTGCCTGGTGGTTGCGCGCCGGGCCGAACCCGGGCATCTGCAACCATGGGCCACTGTCGCGTTGCAGGCCCTGCAGCCACTGCGCCGCCTGCTGCAGCCACGGGTCGATCCCGGCCTGGCCGGCCCCGCGCACCGCACCCAGCAGCCACTGCAGCAATTGCTCGCGTTGACCCTGTACCTGTCGCTTCCAGGCGTCGGCGACGTCGGTACTGCTGGCGTCGCGACCGGCGAACTGCGCCGCCACCTGCTGCATCGCGCCGAGCCAGTCG
>NZ_AQOK01000072.1:0-7108 GCF_000364645.1 Xanthomonas sp. SHU 308
TCCCCCCCCGCCGATCCGGGCCGCCGCAGCGTGCTGCGCGCCGGTGTCGGCATCGCCGCCGGCGCCGCGCTCTGGGGCCTTGGCGGCCAGGCCCGCGCCGCGGGCACGCTGCCGTTCGCCGGCCTCAATCTGTCCGGGCTGGCGTCCAACAACTTCGTCGACAACGCCATCATCGACCGGCACTACCGCGACATCAGCGACCAGCACATCGTCGCCGCCGGCGCCTGCCCGCTGTTCCGCCTGCCCACCACCGCCGCACGCTTCAGTACCGGCCAGGGCATGCCGCTCAACGCCACGTATTGCGACCAGGTCGAGAAAGTGCTGAACCGGCTCGCGCAGCGCGGCAAGGTGGCGATCCTGGAGTTGCACGACTACATGCGCTTGCCGATCAAGGTCGCGAGCAAGTCCGGTTACCGGCGCGATGGCGCCGGCCAGCTGATCGGGCCGGACGGCCGCGCGGTCGCCGATCCGGCCGACCAAGCGGTGTGGAACGGGACCTACCGCAAAGGCAATTTCCTGTACCTGGCCTACTTCGATCCTGCCGACAATCTGCTCAAGCTCTACGAATATCGCGTGATCGGCACGCCGGGCTGCACGCTGTACAACGCCGCCGGCCTGCCGGATCTGTGGAGTCGCATCGTGCAGCGCTTCCGCTCGCATCCGGCGATCTTCGGCTGGGGGCTGATGAACGAGCCCTACCAGGGACCGGAGCGCAACGCCGATGGCAGCACGCTGGTGATGGCCGATCACTGGCTGCGCACCGCCACCGCCACCGCAGCGCGCATCTTCGATTTCGACCGATCGCATTACGTGTTCGTTTGCGGCAACGAATACGCCAGCGCCCGCCGGTGGAAAGAGGCGTCCAACAACCTGGACACGATTCCCGACCCGTACGACCGCATCGTCTACGAGGCGCACAACTATCTGGACGACGAGGGCCGCGGAGGCGGTGCTTGGACCAATCGCAATGAAAACGTTGCGCCGGACACCGGCATCGAGATGGTCAAGCCATTCATCGACTGGCTGGGACACCGAGGCAAGCGCGGCTTTCTCGGCGAGCACGGCTATCCGGCCGGCAACGCCAGCGCGGAATTGGCGACCAAGCGCATGCTCGCGCACCTGCAGGCCAACAACATCCCCAGCACGCAGTGGTGCTTCGGGCCCGGTTGGCCGGACAACGACGTGCTGGGCATGAGCCGCGACGTCGGCATGGACATCCAGGTGAAGTCCAACATCGCCGCGGTGCAGCCGTATTTCGACGCGCGCCTGTCCAGCTACGTGCCGCCGCCGCCGACGAGCTGACGTCACGCGCGCGCGGGGGGCGCCCAACCGCCGGCCGCGGGTTTCCGCGGCCGGCGGAACCGGGCATCATCGTGGTTGGACTCAGGAAGACGTTGCCATGAAAAGGTCGAAGACGACCGCCTTGTTGCTGATGAGCGCTGCGCCGCTGCTGTTCACCGCCTGCGGGCGCGAGCCAGAGGCCAAGGCCCAGGAAGGCCTGTACACCTCGGTGGACGCCTGCGTGGCGCAGACCCACGACATCGCCACCTGCCGCGAGGCCTTCGCACAGGCGCAGAAGCAGGCGGCCGAGCAGGGGCCCAAGTACGCCAGCCGCGAGCAGTGCGCGCAGGACTATGCGCAGGATCGCTGCGTGGAGCAGCGCGACAGCCACGGCCATTCCTTCATCGGGCCGATGATGACCGGCTTTTTCCTGTCGCAGATGCTCAACAACAACCGCGCTGCCGGGTTCAATGCCGCGCCCGCCTACCAGGACCGGCAGAACCAGTGGCAGCGGCCGGCGTCCTATTCCGGCGGTGCCGGTGCGGCGGCCGCCAGCGGCACGATGCTGCGCGGCAACCAGACCATGACCCATATCGGCGCCACGCCGAATCGTGCGGTCACCGTCAGCCGCGGCGGTTTCGGCGAATCCGCCGGTGGACGCGGCTTCGGCAGCTGAATACCGCTTTTTCCCTCATCGCACGAGACCCCGCATGAAACGCATCGCGATCGTCGAGCGCGGCGACTGGCGCGCCCAGGCCGCGGAGTACGGTTTCCGCTTCCACACCATCGACGGCCAGCGCTACTGGGACGAACGCGCCTACTACGCGTTCAGCCTGCGCCAGATCGAGCGCGATCTGGAAGACCCCAGTGCCGAACTGCACGCGATGGCGATGGGCCTGCTCGACGAGATCGTCGCCAGCGAGGCGCTGATGCAGCGGCTGGCGATCCCGCCGGCGTTCCGCGACTGGATCGCCGACAGCTGGCGGCGCCGCGAGCCGCATCTGTACGGGCGCCTGGACCTGGCCTACGACGGCCGCGGCCCGGCCAAGCTCTACGAACTCAACTACGACACGCCGACCTCGCTGTTCGAGTCGGCGTTCTTCCAGTGGCAGTGGCTGGAGGACCAGCGCGCGCAGGGCCGATTGCCGGAAGAGGCCGACCAGTTCAACTCCATCCACGAAGCCTTGCTGGAGCGCTTCGCCGCGCTCGCCGGCGGGTTGCCGCCGCCGCTGTACTTCGCCGCGGTGCGCGATTCGGAAGAGGACCAGGGCACGATCGCCTACCTGCGCGACTGCGCCGCGCAGGCCGGCGTCGGCGGCGAGCTGATCGCCATCGAGGACATCGGCTTGTCCAGCGACGGCCGCTATACCGATCTGGACGACACGGTGATCGGCGCGCTGTTCAAGCTGTATCCGCTGGAGGACATGTTCGCCGAGCGTTTCGGCCAGGCGCTGCCGGGCTCGGGCCTGCGCCTGCTGGAGCCGCCGTGGAAGGCGCTGCTCAGCAACAAGGGCATCCTGCCGCTGCTGTGGGAACGCCATCGCGGCCATCCCAACCTGCTGCCGGCCGTGTTCGACGACGGCAGCGCCTTGCCGCCGGGTTGGGTACGCAAGCCGCTGCATTCGCGCGAGGGCGCCAACATCGTGCTGCACCTGGACGATGGCCGCGTGCTGGAGAGCGACGGCCCCTATGCCGGGCCCTACATCCGTCAGCAGGCGCATCCGCTGCCGGCGTTCGAGGGTCGCTACCCGATGGTCGGCAGCTGGATCGTCGGCGACCGCGCCTGCGGCATCGGCATTCGCGAGGACGATGGCCCGATCACCCGCGACAGCGCGCGGTTCCTGCCGCACGCCATCGTCGAGGACGCGCGAACGGGTGTGCTGTATGCGTGAGTCGGTGTCGCGCGCCGACGCGGCGTCGCCTGGCGCGCCGCACCGGCATCGCA
Organism: Xanthomonas sp. SHU 308; assembly: GCF_000364645.1. Classification (NCBI taxonomy): domain Bacteria; kingdom Pseudomonadati; phylum Pseudomonadota; class Gammaproteobacteria; order Lysobacterales; family Lysobacteraceae; genus Xanthomonas; species Xanthomonas sp. SHU 308. The sequence continues at coordinate 3,227 of NZ_AQOK01000072.1, forward strand.
ACGACGGAACACCCTTGGCTGCCTATGCGGACCAGGTGGCGGTGCGCTGCCATCGCTGTGGCGCGCCGGGGTGGGTGCTGGCGCAGTGGGAGCCGTATCGCTGGCAGGCGCGATTCCGTTGTGGCCAGTGCGCTACTGGGCTGGACAGCGACGCCGACGACTGGGTGGGAGCCGTGCAATTGGAAGGCCATCGCGCCTGCGGCCATTGCGGACACAAGTGGGTGCGGGTCCGTGCGACGTCGACCGGTGCAACCCCGGTGCCCGCGAACTTGCCCGGGCGTTGCGCGCATTGCGGGAAAAGCAGCGCGGTGGCCGTCACCACGTACCGCGCGCGCGACGGCTCGCCCCACGATCCGCATTTCGGCATGCCGCTGGCGCTGGTCGCGCCGACCCGCGCCGGCCTGCTGTGGGCCTACAACCCGCGCCATCTGCAGGAGCTGCAGGACTACGTGTCGGCGACGCTGCGCGAACGCCGCGGCCTGTTCGGGCGCTCGATGGTGGCGCGGTTGCCAGCGTGGATGAAGCTGGCGCGGCATCGGCCGCTGATGCTGCGGACCTTGCAGCGTCTGCAGCAGGCCAGTGCGCAGTTGCCGCCGGTGCCTGCGGCGGCAACGTAGCGGCGGCGTCTGCGGTTTCATTCTTCGCCGTGAATGCGGCCGGCGCAGTCGCGCCACGCGCGACGCATGCGAAATGTCTACGATGTGATACTCATCACGATTGACCGGGCTTGCCCGTCTGACGAAGATCGACATCGGGGAGTGTTGCGGGGGCCGGCATGTCTGCATCTCGTATTCGCGCCAGAGTGCTGGTGCTGCTGGCGTGCGTCGCAGCCAACTGCAGCGCGTGCGCGGTGGTGACGGTCTCCACCGCGCGCGAGGACGTGGTCGTGCGTGGCCTGTTCGGCGCACGCGTCGCCACGACGGGATTGGCCCCTGTGGCGATCCGTTCGCGCGGGCTGGGAATTTCGCAGACCCCGCGCGCGTGGACGCTGGGCTGGCACGCCGAAACCGCGATCTATGTTCCCCCGGATGCGGACGCGTGCCGCATCGTGCTGATGTCCAATACCGACGCCGAGGTCCGCCGCCTGCTCGCGATCCTGCAGGCCGGCGGTGGCGATGTGTCTCAGGTCTGCATCGCATCACAGGAGGTGTCACGATGAAAACGTCTCTGGCTTGTTTCTCTGTTCTGCTGTTGGGCGGCTGCGCACATTTGGAGCAGGCGCCGTTGGTCTACGCGTCGAAGACGAGCTTCGGTGTCGATGTTTCCACGGCATCCACCGAAAACCCAGGCATTTCGATGAACCTGGGCTACAAGCAGGTGGATGCGGCCTATGTGCCGGTGGCGGTGGCGAGAAAGTGCAACGACGGCGTTGCCGGTGCCGACTGCAGCAAAAAGGGCTACGAGCTGCTGGTGATCTCCGGCGTCGCCAGAGAGGGCGATTCGGACGCCGACGGGACCAGCGAAGATGCGCGGATCGAAGCGGCCAAGAAGGCATCGACTGACTATGCGAGGGCGTTGTCGGAGGAGACGCTGGCGAAGCAGGCGATGATCGAGGCCGATAGCAAGCTCAAGCAACTGCGCGACAGCTACAGCGCAGCCGCCAAGCGGCAAAGCGCATACGATCAAGCGAAGCTGAAATGGGCGTCGCTGCAGGCAGCGGCTGCGAGCCCGGGCACGGTCGAAGAGGCGGACGTGAGCGCCGCGAAGAGCGCCATGGACGCGCTCGCGCCCACTGCCGAAGATCAGGCGATTCTCGCGGGCTTCGCTCAGAGCGAGAACGACCTGCGGCAGAACGCCGCCGCCGTGGCGTCCGAGTACGCCAGCAAGCAAAAAGCGTCGGAGTTGCAGGAAGCCATTCTCAAGTCCGCCAATGCGAAGATCGCGCGCAGCAATCTGGGCGACTCCTATTCCGTCTTTGGCAGCTTCGATGGCACGAGCACCGTCAATGGCAAGGGCTCGGCGTCGATCGGGTTGGGCAAGATGTTCTCGACCGGCGTGGCTGCGCAACGGTTGGCGAGCGGCATATCGACCATGGCCTGCTATGACCTGATCAAGAGCAAGGCACCTGCCGCCGTCGCCGCGGCGGAACTGGAGAAGCTGTTGCAGCACTGCCAGTGAGTGCCGTGGGTTGCGCGGCCGAGCGGTGCGGCGGCGCCGCCGCCACGCGCTACAGCAACCCGTCCCGCTTCACCGCCAGGTAGCGCTCGATCAGCGCGGCGGGCAGTTCCTCGCCGGTGACGTCGAGCACCATCACCCCATGGCTGCGCAGTGCGTCGTGCGCGGCGCTGCGTTGTTGCAGGTAGCGTGCCACCGCGCCGGCCTGCACCGCCTGCGGCAGCTCGTGTGCGTCCTCCGCCAGCGCCTGGTCCAGTTCGCGCTCGCGCAGGCTGGCCACGCACACCAGGTGGCGGCGCTGCAGCAGGCGCACCGCGGCCAGCAGGTCTTCGATGTCCTCGTCGCGCACGTTGCTGACCAGCATCACCAGCGCGCGGCGGCGCTGGCGCAGCGACAGTTCGGTGGCCGCGGTCAGGTAATCGGTGGCCACCGGCTGCGGCTGCAGGTCGTAGCTGGCGCGCAGCAGCACGTCGACGGTGGCCATGCCGCGTTGCGGCGCCACCCAGCGCGCGTCGCCGCCGCTGGCCATCATGCCGACCGCGTCGCCCTGGCGCAGTGCCAGGTACGACACCACCAGCGCGGCGTTGAGCACATGGTCGAAGTGCGACAGGCCACGCTCGCTGGCCAGCATGCGCCGCCCGGTGTCGATCAGCATCAGCAGCTGCTGGTTCTTCTCGTCCTGGTACTCGCGCGAGATCAGTTTGCGCGCGCGCGAGGTCGCCTTCCAGTCGATCTGGCGCAGGCTGTCGCCAACCCGGTATTCGCGCATCTGGTGGAAGTCGGTGCCTTCGCCGCGGCGCCGCTTCAGGTGCGCGCCGACCAGGCGCGAGGCCTGTTCGGCGCTGAACAGGGCGAAGCGGGTCAGCGGCGCGAAGTTCGGATACACGCGCACGGTCTGTGCGGACCCGGCCAGGCGCTGCTGCCACCACAGGCGCCAGGGCGCATGCAGGCGCAGGTGGGTGCCGTCGAAGACGAAGCGGCCGCGCGCGGTCGGACGCAGTTGGTAGCGCACCTGGGTCTGATGCGCGGCGGGCAGGGTCATGCGCTGCGGCAGGCCCTGCAGCTCCCAGCCACTGGGCACCAGGTCGAACAGGTCCACGCGCTGGCGCTGCGCGCTGTCCAGGTGCAGCACCACGTCGCGCTGCACACCGAGCGGCAGCGCTTCGGGCAGCTCGCGGCGCACCTGCGGCGTCGGCCGGCGCCACAGCCGCCATGCATCCAGCGCCGCGGCCAGCGCGATGCCCGCTGCGACCGCCTGCCAGCTCCACAGCGGCAGCCAGCCCAGCGCCACGGCCAGGCCGTACAGCGCCCACAGCGCGAGCAGGGCCAGCAGGAGCGGGGCGGGTCTCATCGCTTGGGGGCCGGGAGTGGGGAATGGGGAATGGGGAATGGGAAAAGCGGCAGGGCTGCAGCGCGACGGGTCGCTGCGTTCGTCAGATCACTGCAATCGGGAATTACGGGCAACGCCGGGAACCCCGGCTTTTCCCATTCCCCATTCCCCATTCCCGACTCCCCGCTCATTTCCGCGGCGCCTCCACCTTGGCCAGCAACCCACCGAGGGCGTCGTCGGCGCTCTGGCCTTCGATCTGCAGTTCCGGGGCCAGGGCGATGCGGTGGCGCAGGGCCGGCTTGGCCACGTCGCGGATGTCGTCGGGGATGACGAAGTCGCGGCCGGACAGCACGGCTTGCGCGCGCGCCGCGCGGACCAGGGCGATGCTGCCGCGCGGGCCGGCGCCGAGCGCAATGCCGGGCCAGCGGCGGGTGGCG
>NZ_AQOK01000073.1:0-1040 GCF_000364645.1 Xanthomonas sp. SHU 308
CGGGTCAGCTCGGCGGTTTCCTTGGCGTAGTCGGTGTCGCGGATGCGGCTGCGCGAGGCCGACAGGTTCTCCGAGGTGGAGCTCAGGTTGGCGATGGTGGAGGTGAAGCGGTTCTGGATCGCACCCATGTCCGCGCGCGAGGAGTTCACCGAGGTCAGCGCGTTGTCGATGATGCTCAGCGCCTTCTGCGCGCCCTGGAAGGTCGAGATGTCCACGTCCTTCAGGAAGTTGGTGGTACCCGCGGCGGCAGTGGCGGTGGCGGCGATGCCGCTCTGGTCGAAGGTGATGCCGGTGGCGCCGGTGGCCGAGCCCGCGGTGAACGAGAAGTCCTGGCCGCCCTTGACCGATTCCAGCTTCAGCTTGTTGCTGCTGTCCACCGAGGCGTACACGCCGGTCTGGGCCAGCTTGTCGTTGATCGCCGAGGCGATCTTCTTGGCCACATCGGTGTCCACGTCGCCGACGGCCACCGAGACCGAGGCGATGCTGACGCCGTTGACGGACATGCCGGAGAAGCTGCCGCTGGCGGTGGCGGTACCCGAGGCCAGGGCGTTGGTGGTGGTCTGGGTGGCGGCGAAGCCGGCCTTGCCCAGCGAGGCGGCGCTGGCGTTGACGATGCTGTTGATGCCGATGGTCTGGCCGGCGTCGGCGCCGACCTGGAACAGCGCGCCGGAGAAGGAGCCGTCCAGCAGCTTGGTGCCGTTGAAGTTGGTCTGGCTGGAGACGCGGTCGATTTCCGAGGCCAACTGCTTGACTTCCGAGTTCAGCGCGCCACGGTCGGTGGTGGAGTTGGTGGCGTTGGCCGACTGCACCGCCAGTTCGCGGATACGCTGCAGGTTGTTGCCGATTTCGACCATCGCGCCTTCGGCGGTCTGCGCCAGCGAGATGCCGTCGTTGGCGTTGCGCGAGGCCACGTCCAGGCCGCGGATCTGGGTGGTGAAGCGCTCGGAGATCGCCAGACCGGCCGCGTCGTCCTTGGCGCTGTTGATGCGCAGGCCCGAGGACAGGCGCTGGATCGTCGTCGCCAGGCTGGCGCTGGTGGT
>NZ_AQOK01000074.1:0-13916 GCF_000364645.1 Xanthomonas sp. SHU 308
GGTGGCGCGGCTGGCGCGCGCGGCCGGCGCCGCGGTCGGCTTCGACCTGGCCCACGCGATCGGCAACGTGCCGCTGCACCTGCACGATGCCGCGCCGGACTTCGCGGTGTGGTGCCACTACAAGTATCTCAACGCCGGCCCCGGCGCGGTCGCCGGCGCCTTCGTGCACGAGCGCCACGGCCACGGCGAGACCCCGCGCTTCGCCGGCTGGTGGGGCCACGACAAGCGCACCCGTTTCCGCATGGCGCCCGAGTTCGTCGCCGCGCCCGGTGCCGACGGCTGGCAGCTGAGCAATCCGCCGATCCTGAGCATGGCCCCGCTGCGCGCCTCGCTGGACCTGTTCGAGCGCGCCGGGCTGGACGCGCTGCGGCAGAAATCGCAGCAACTGACCGGCTACCTGGAGACGCTGATCCGCGCGCGCCTGGCCGACACCCTGCGGATCATCACCCCGTCCGACCCGGCACAACGCGGCTGCCAGCTGTCGCTGCGCGTGGCCGGCGGCCGCGAGCGTGGCCGCGCCCTGTTCGAGTACCTGCAATCGGTCGGCGTGCTCGGCGACTGGCGCGAGCCGGACGTGATCCGGATCAGCCCAGTGCCGCTGTACAACCGCTACCGGGACATCTACCGCTTCGTCGAGGAAGTGGAAACCTGGGCCGGCGTCTGAGCCGACTTCTTCGCGCGGCCAGCCGCCGCGCCTTCCGGACACCGCATTGAACGCATCCCCCCGCAGCATCACCCTGATCGGCGCCGGCCTGGCCGGCTCCCTGCTCGCCATCCTGCTCTCGCGCCAGGGCTGGCAGGTCACCGTCTACGAGCGTCGTGGCGACCCGCGCGTGCACGATTACGAGCGCGGCCGCTCGATCAACCTGGCCCTGGCCGAACGCGGCCTGCACGTGCTGCGCCAGGCCGGCGCCGATGCCGCGGTGATGGCCAAGGCGGTGATGATGCGCGGGCGCATGGTGCATTTCGCCGACGGCCACCAGCAGCTGCAGCGCTATGGCCGCGACGACAGCGAGGTGATCTGGTCGGTGCACCGCAACAATCTCAACATCACCCTGCTGCAACTGGCCGAGCAGGCCGGCGCGCGCATCCACTTCTACCGGCGCCTGCACACGGTGGATTTCGATGCCGGCTATGCGCGTTTCATCGACGACCGCGACGACCAGCCGCACGACATCCGCTTCGACAGCATGATCGGCGCCGACGGCGCCGGCTCGGCGCTGCGCGCAGCGATGCAGCGCAAGGCGCCGATGGCCGAGCACATCGAGTTCCTCGACCATTCGTACAAGGAACTGGAGATCCCGCCCGGTGCCGACGGCGGCTTCCGCATCGAAGCCAACGCCCTGCATATCTGGCCGCGCGGTCACTACATGTGCATCGCCCTGCCCAACGATGAGGGCACCTTCACCGTCACCCTGTTCCTGCCCAACAAGGGCGAGCCCAGCTTCGCCACCGTGCGCAGCGGCGACGAGGCGCTGGCGCTGTTCGCGCGCGACTTCGCCGATGCGCTGCCGCTGATGCCGCAACTGGCCGAGCACTGGGAGCAGCATCCGCCGGGCCTGCTCGGCACGCTGCGCCTGGAGCGCTGGCACCTGGACGGCCGCGCGGTACTGCTGGGCGACGCCGCGCACGCGATGGTGCCGTTCCACGGGCAAGGCATGAACTGCGCGTTCGAGGATTGCGCGGCGCTGGCCGCGCACTTGCAGCGCGAGCCGGACCTGGCGCGCGCCTATGCCGCCTTCGAGGCCGAGCGCAAGCCCAACGCCGGCGCGATCCAGCAGATGGCGCTGGAGAACTACGTGGAAATGCGCGACCGCGTCGGCGACGCCGGCTTCCTGCTGCAGCGCGAACTCGGTCAGGCCCTGCAGGCGCGGCATCCGACCCGCTTCGTGCCGCACTACACCATGGTCACCTTCCTGCGCACGCCGTACGCGCAGGCGCTGGAACGCAGCGAAGTGCAGCGCGACATCCTGGTCCAGGCCACGCAGGGCCACAGCGACCTGTCGCGGATCGACTGGCACTGGCTGGAGGGCATCGTGCACGCGCGGCTGGCACCGCTGGAGGGGGCACATTGAACCGGCGTAGCCTATCCGGACACCCGCTCCTACAAGCGTCCCCACACTCCTAGCCTCGCCTGCCTCGCACCATTCGATTCGTCATGCCCGACAGCTTCCTCTTCTACGACCTGGAAACCTTCGGCGCCGATCCGCGGCGCACGCGCATCGCGCAGTTCGCCGCGGTGCGCACCGATGCCGAGCTCAACGTGATCGAGGAGCCGATCAGTTTCTTCGTCAAGCCCGCCGACGACCTGCTGCCCTCGCCGGTCGCCACCCTCATCACCGGCATCGCCCCACAGCAGGCCTTGCGCGAGGGCGTCAGCGAAGCCGAGGCGTTCGCACGCATCGCCGAGCAGATGGCGCGGCCGCAGACCTGCACCTTGGGCTACAACTCGCTGCGCTTCGACGACGAGTTCGTGCGCCACGGCCTGTTCCGCAACTTCTACGATCCCTACGAACGCGAGTGGCGCAACGGCAACTCGCGCTGGGATCTGCTGGACATGCTGCGGCTGATGCACGCGCTGCGCCCGGAGGGCATCGTCTGGCCGCAGCGCGAGGACGGCGCCACCTCGTTCAAGCTGGAGCAACTGGCATTGGCCAACGGCGTGCGCGACGGCGATGCGCACGAGGCGCTGTCCGACGTGTACGCCACCATCGGCATGGCCCGGCACTTCCGCCGCAGCCAGCCGCGGTTGTGGGAGTACGCGCTGAAGCTGCGCGACAAGCGCTTCTGCGGCAGCCTGCTCGATGCGGTGGCGATGCAGCCGGTGCTGCACGTGTCGATGCGCTATCCGGCCGCGCGCCTGTGCGCGGCGCCGGTGTTGCCGCTGGCGCGGCATCCGCGCATCGACAGCCGGGTGCTGGTGTTCGACCTGGAAGGCGACATCGAGCCGCTGCTGCGCTATTCGCCGGAACAGATCGCCGATCGCCTGTACACCCCGCAGGCCGACCTGCCCGAGGGCGAACAGCGTATCCCGCTCAAGGAAGTGCACCTGAACAAGGCGCCCGCACTGGTCGCCTGGGCGCACCTGCGCGAAGCGGATTTCGCCCGGCTGCGGCTGGACCCCGCGCAACTCCTGGCCAAGGCAGAGCGCCTGCGCGAAGCCGGCCCGGCGCTGGCGGAGAAGGTGCGGCGGGTGTTCGCCAGCGAGCGCGCAGCGGTGCCGGCCGATGTCGACGCGTCGCTGTACGACGGCTTCCTGGCCGATGGCGACAAGCGCACGATGGCCCAGGTCCGCGCCACCCCGCCGGCGCAACTGGCCGCGCTGGAAGGCCAGTTCCGCGATCCGCGCCTGCCCGAGCTGCTGTTCCGCTACCGCGCGCGCAACTGGCCGCAGAGCCTGTCCATCGCCGAGCAGGCGCGCTGGGACGACTACCGGCGGCAGCGCCTGCAGCAGGACAGCGGCCTGTCCGAACTGAGCTTCGACGCCTTCTACGCGGAACTGGCCGGTTTACGCCTGGCTCACCCGCAGGATGCTACCAAGCAAACCCTGCTCGACCAGTTGGCCGCCTGGGGCCACGACCTGCAACGCAGCCTATGACCAGCTATTTCAGCGACGCCAGCTTTAAGTTCCTGCGTGCCCTGGCACGGCACAACGACAAGGCCTGGTTCAACGACAACCGGCACAAGTACGAAGAACACGTTCGCCAGCCGTTCCTGCGCCTGATCACCGACCTGCAGCCGGACCTGGCCCAGGTCAGCGAGCACTTCCGCGCCGACCCGCGCGGCGTCGGCGGCTCGCTGTTCCGCATCCACCGCGACGCGCGCTTCTCCCACGACAAGTCGCCGTACAAGACCTGGCAGGGTGCGCGCCTGTTCCACGAGCGGCGCAAGCAGGTGCCGGCGCCCTCGTTCTACATCCACCTGCAGCCGGGCGAGAGCTTCGTCGGCGCCGGGCTGTGGCATCCGGAACCGGACACGCAGCGCAAGGTGCGCCAGTTCATCTTCGACAATCCCGGCAGTTGGAAGGCCGCTGCGCATGCGCCGGCACTGCGGCGCCGCTTCGATTTCGAGGAAAGCGAGATGCTGGTGCGGCCGCCGCGCGGCTTCCCGGCCGACTTCGAGTGCATCGACGACCTCAAGCACAAGAACTGGGTGTTCTGGCGCCAGCTCGACGACGCGACCATGACCGGGCCGCGGCTGCGCACGCAGATCGCCGCCGACCTGCAGACGCTGGGCCCGTTCGTGGACTATCTGTGCGCGGCGCTGGACCTGGAGTTCTAGAACGGCAGTGCTTCCCCGTCGGAGCGGCTTCAGCGGCGACAGGCATTCCCGGTCACGCGTCGCGGCTAATCCGGTCCTGCAGAACGCCCACACGCGAGGAGACATCCGATGAAGAAATGGCTGGCCTTGCTGTTCCTCGCCCTGCTCGCCCTCGGCGGCTACGTCGTCGCTGGGCCGTACCTGGCCATCCGCGGCATCGACCAGGCGCTGCGCGAGCGCGATGCCGCGGCACTGGAGCGCTACGTCGACTTTCCCACGCTGCGGGTCAACCTCAAGGCCCAGGTGGACGATGCGCTGGTGCGCCGCGCCGGCCCCGACCTGCAGTCCAGCCTGTTCGGCGGGGCGCTGCTGTCGCTGGCCGGCGGCCTCGGCGGCATGAGCGTGGATGCGATGGTCACCCCGACCGGCATCGGCGCGCTGATGCAGGGCGACGCGCTGTGGAAACGCGCCAGCGGCGACACCGTCGGCGGCGATACCTACGCCGCGCCGCGCCCGCCACAACCACTGCGCCAGGCCGAGCACCGCTTCGAATCGACCACGCGCTTCGTCGCCACCGTGCACACCGCCGACGGTACCGCCGTACCCTTCGTATTCACCCGTGAGGGCCTGCGCTGGAAGCTCAGCAACATCCTGTTGCCGTTGTAGGGCGACTTGCCATCGTCCTGGCGCGTGGTGTCGCCCGGGACCGCATGCATTGTCTCCCCCGGTCGTGCTTGCACCGGCGGCGGCATGGCGTGGACTGAACCGTCTGGCCGACGCAGCCATCGCCCGACAGCGCAGCCCCGGCTAACGCACCCCGTCCGCCCCCGTCCTGCCCGCCATCGCCTGCTGCACGCGCCGGAACGGCATGCGCAGTTGCCAACGCGCCGACCACGGCAGGCGGGCCAAGGCCGCGTGCGCGTCCAGCGCCGGCAGCGCACCGGTCCAGGCGAACACCACCTGGTTGTCCATCTGTGGCTCGTCCAGGCGCAGCACGCGGCCGCCGAACAGCGCGCGCAGATGCGCCAGGTGGCGGCGCGTGTCGGTGTCGTACAGGTTCACCGCCAGTACCCCGCCCGGGGCCAGCGCCGCGTGGCAGTCCTCGTAGAAGCCGCGGCTGAGCAGCGCGGCCGGGATGCCGTCGGCGTCGTAGGCGTCGAGCAGCAGCAGGTCGTAGCGGTCGCGCCGTTGCCGCAGCAACCGCGCGCCGTCGCCGTGCACGGCCTCGAAGCGCGCATCGTCGTCCGGGATGCGGAACGCCGCGCGCAAGGCCAGCACGTCGGCGTCGGCCTCGATCGCCTCGATCCGCGCCTGCGGCAGGTGCCGATAGCAGAACTTGGCCTGCGAACCGCCGCCGAGGCCGACGATGCCGATCCGCCGCGGGTCCGGGCGCAGCAACAGTGCGGCGAGCATGCTGCGGGTGTAGCCCACCTGCAGCACGTCCGGCCACCAGGTGTACATGCGGCTCTGGGTCACCTCGCCCTTGAACTGCAGGCTTGTGTAGCGCCAGCCGTGGCGCACGTAAGGCCGCCCGGGACGCAGGTCGGCAGGCGCATCCGCTCCTTGCCGCAGCAAGCGGCGCAGCGCGGCCCAGCGGCCGCCGCCGGGCGCCGCACTCACGGCTTGGCGATGTCGTTGGCGACCCCGTGCGGCACATGCCCGGCGGCGACGCGCTCGCGGGCGGCGCTGTCGATGTTGTGCTGCGAATCGTCGAAGAAGATGTCCGCGCCGAAGGCCTGCAGGAACGGCCCCTTGTGGCGGCCGCCGAGGAACAGCGCCTCGTCCAGGCGCACGCCCCATTCGCGCAGGGTGCGGATCACCCGCTCGTGCGCCGGCGCCGAGCGTGCGGTGACCAGCGCGGTACGGATCGGCGAGGCTTCGCCGGCCGGGAACGCGGACTGCAGCGCATGCAGCGCCGACAGGAAATTGCGGAACGGCCCGCCGGTCAGCGGCTCGCGCGCGTTCTCGCGCTCGTAGCGGCCGAACGCTTCCACGCCCTGCTCGCGCGAGAAGCGCTCGCCCTCGTCGCCGAAGATCACCGCATCGCCGTCGAAGGCGATGCGCAGCTGCGTGGACAGGCGGTCGGCATCGATCGCGCCGGCGGCGGCGGCGGCTTCCTGCGCATGCTCGCCGGGCGGCTTGGGCAGGATGGTCGCCGCGGCGATGCCATGGCTGAGCGCGCGCCGCACCGACTCCGGATTGGCCGAGAGGAACAGATCGGTGCCGAACGGCTTGACGTAGGGCCAGGTCGCCTCGCCGGAGGTGAAGGTGGCACGCACGATGCCCAGCCCGTAGTGCTGGATCGAATTGAAGATGCGCAGCCCGGTGTCGGCGGAATTGCGCGAGAGCAGGATCACCTCCACCGGCGGCGTCTCCGGCGGCGTGCCCTGGTTCAGCGCCAGCAGCTTGCGCACCACCGGAAACGCCACCCCGGGCGCCAGCACATCGTCCTCGCGCTCGCGCTGATACGCGCTGTACGCCTCCACCCCCTCCCGCTCGAACAGGGCATGGCCCTCTTCCAGATCGAACAGGGCGCGCGAGGTGACCGCGACGGTGAGCAGACGTGGGGAGTTGTCGGACATTTTGGGCTGGGACTGGGGAATCGGGAATGGGGAATAGGGAAAAGCGGCTTGCGGGCGTGGAAGTTATCCAGGGAAAGGGAATTGTCAGGAAACCGCTCTTGCGATTCCCCATTCCCGATTCCCCACTCCCCGCCCCTACACCATAAATTGCTCGCTCAAGATCCGCTCCTCCAGATTGTGCTCCGGATCGAACAGCAGGGTGACCAGGCGGTCGCGGGATTCGCGGATGGTGACTTCGACCACGTCGCGGGTCTCGTGCGAGTCGGCGGTGACGCTGACCGGGCGCTTGTACGGATCCAGCACGCGGAAGCGCACCTCGATGTCGGCCTTGAGGATCGCGCCGCGCCAGCGCCGCGGCCGGTACGGCGCGATCGGGGTCAGCGCCAGGGTGTGCGAGCCCAGCGGCAGGATCGGTCCGTGCGCGGAGGAGTTGTAGGCGGTGCTGCCGGCCGGGGTCGACACCAGTACGCCGTCGCAGATCAGTTCGTCGACCCGGGTCTGACCGTTGAGATCGATGCTCACGTGCGCGGCCTGACGGGTCTGCCGCAGCAGCGAGACCTCGTTGTAGGCCAGCGAGCCGGTGGTGGCGCCGGATTCGGTCTGCGCCAGCATTTCCAGCGGGCGCAGCTTGGCCGGCTCGGCCAGGGCCAGGCGCGCGACCAGGTCGTCGTCGCGGAACTGGTTCATCAGGAAGCCGACCGTGCCCAGCTTCATGCCGAACACCGGCTTGCCCAGGCTGCCGTGGCGATGCAGGGTCTGCAGCATGAAGCCGTCGCCGCCGAGCGCGCACAGCACATCGGCATCGGCCGGCTCGCAATCGCCGTAGCGCCCGACCAGTTGGGTACGCGCGTGCTGCGCCTCCGGCGCGACGCTGGCGAGGAAACAGATGCGGGGCGAGGACGGCAGGACGGAAGCATTCATGGCCCCGATCATACCCGGGGCGCCATGACCGGCGCGCGGCGGCGAACCGGCGGCACGCGCTTGCAGCCGAGACAGCGGCCAATCCGCGGCAGTTGCATGCCGCGTCCGCACCGCGCTGTGATGGGACCTGCCGCGACAGCCATTGCAGGCCGGTGCCCGGTACCGGGCCGAGTCGCTCCGCCCGCCTTATCTGCCGGACACGAAGTCGCGGCACGCAGTCTCCGTCGCCTGCTCCTGCATCGCCTGGCGCACCGATGCCGGCACCAGCGGGCCCAGATGCTCCCGCACCTGCTGCGCCAGTTCCACCGACCGGATCTCGCCCATCCCCTCCTGCGTGCGCGCATCGGCCAGGCACAGCCAATACCAGGCGCGCGCCAGATCCCGGCACGCTTCCGGGCCGCAGGCCTGGATCCAGGCCAGTTCGGGTTCCCAGCCGGCACCCGAGCACCAGCCGGGGCGGCTCCATTCGGCCAGCAGCGCGGCATGGTCCGGGATGATGCCCACGCCCAGGAAGCGACGGCGGCCGTACGCGCGCATGGCCACGCTGCAGCCACGGATGTCCAGCCAGGTGCGCGCATAGACCGCACGCTTCAGTGCCGCCAGTGCCGCGGCCTGCTCGCCGTTGGCGTCCAACTGCAGAAACAGCGCATACGCGGCATCGCCCACCGATTTCCTGGCAAGTGCACGCAAGCGTCGCAGGTCGCCCTGCCGTGCCTGCTGCAGCGCACGCTGCAGCCGCAGCTCCAGCGGAGGCTGCAGTGCCAGGAAGACGATCAACAACAGGAGCACCGCGGGGATGGCCAGGTACAGCATGTACGCCTCGAAATGCGGCGCTGCAGCCGTGTGCTCGCCCGATGGCGCGGATCGTATCAGCGCGGGCTGTCAGAATCCCGCGGCCTTGCATGACGCGGTCGGTCGCCGCAGCGGTGCGCCGCCGGCCTGGCTCCAACGGAGAACGTGAGGCGAGCGCGGATCCCCGCCAAGGACGCGTGACAGCAATCGCCTGCCACGCGCCATGCGTCACCATCGGGCGACGCGGTACCGCAGTGGGCCAGGCCCGCACGCGCGGGCCTGGCCATCGGCGCGATCTGTCAGACGCCGTGCGCCGCCAGCTGGCCGAGTCGCTGCACCGCCACCGACACCGTCGGGTAGTCCAGCGTCTTCTGCGCAGCCAGTTCCTGCAGCATGCTCAGGGTGAAGCGCAGGCTGCTGTCGTCGCGCTGCAGCCAGTGCTGCACCTTGGCCTCGGCGGTGCCGCCCGGCAGGCTCAGCGCCTGGCCGGCCAGCACGCCGTGGTGCTTGGCCAGTTCGTCGCGCAGCACGCCGCGGGCCACCGCATGCCAACGGCCGTTGACCTCCAGCGCGTCGATCTGCTCGAACAGCCACGGCAACTGCAGCGCCTCGCCGAGGCGGAAGTGCACCTTCGACACCTCCACCGGCTTGAGCTTGCGGGTGCGCGCCATCTCGATGATGTCGAAAGCCGGCTCCAGGAAGCGCAGTTCCGACAGCTGCTGGGCGAGCGCCGGCGGCAGGCCCTTGTCCTGCCACTCCTGCACCAGCGCCTCGTAGCGCGGACGCTGCGAATCGGGCAGCACGCCGGAGGCGACGCGGATGTCGTTGAACGGCTCGTAGTAGCGCTCCACCGCCGCGGTGATGCCCGGCATCGGGCCCGGGCGGAACAGCAGCCAGCGCACGAAGGCGCGCTGCAGCGTCCAGATCACCTCCAGCGCATCGATCTGCACCGACTCGGGCACCTTGCCGTCCAGCGCGTCGATCTGCGTCCACAGCGCGCGCGCATCCAGCGTCTCGCGGCTGATGGTGTAGGCCTTGGCGACCTCGGCGATGCTGCGGCCGGTGTCTTCCTGCATGCGCATCAGGAAGGTGGCGCCCATCCGGTTGATGGTGGTGTTGGTCACCGCGGTGGCGATGATCTCGCGCTTGAGGCGGTGCCGCTCCATCGCGTCGGCGTACTTCTTCTGCAGCGGCTGCGGGAAGTAGCGCTGCAGTTCCTTGGACAGGTACGGGTCCTCGGGGATGTCCGACTCCAGCAGCTGCTGGAACGCCACCAGCTTGGAATAGGACAGCAGCACCGCCAGTTCCGGCCGGGTCAGCCCCTGGCCACGCGCCTTGCGCGCGGAGATCTCCGCGTCCGAGGGCAGGTATTCGATCTGCCGGTCGAGCAGGCCCTGCGCCTCCAGGGTGCGGATGAAGTGCTGCTTGGAGCCCAGGCGGGTGACGCTCATCCGCTCCATCAGGCTCAGCGCCTGGTTCTGGCGGATGTTGTCCCACAGCACCAGCTCGGCCACTTCGTCGGTCATCGACGCCAGCAGCTTGTTGCGCGCGTCCAGGGTCAGCTTCTTGGCCTGCACCACGTCGTTGAGCAGGATCTTGATGTTGACCTCGTGGTCGGAGGTGTCCACGCCGGCCGAGTTGTCGATGAAGTCGGTGTTGAGCAGCACCCCGACCTGCGCGGCCTCGATGCGGCCGAGCTGGGTCAGGCCGAGGTTGCCGCCCTCGCCCACCACCTTGCAGCGCAGCTCGCCGCCGTTGACGCGCAGGCCGTTGTTGGCGCGGTCGCCGACGTCGCCATGGGTCTCGCTGGCGGCCTTGACGTAGGTGCCGATGCCGCCGTTCCAGAACAGGTCCACCGGCGCCTTGAGGATGGCGTTCATCAGGTCGTTCGGCGAGAGCTGCTTGACGCCCGGCTCCAGGCCCAGCGCCTCGCGCACCGGCGCGCTGATCTCGATCGACTTGAGCGTGCGCGGGTAGATGCCGCCGCCGGCGCTGATCAGCTTGGCGTCGTAGTCGGCCCAGCTGGAGCGCGGCAGCTTGAACAGGCGCTCGCGCTCGGCGAAGGACGCCGCCGCGTCCGGGTTCGGGTCGAGGAAGATGTGGCGGTGGTCGAACGCGGCCAGCAGGCGGATGTGGCGCGACAGCAGCATGCCGTTGCCGAACACGTCGCCGGACATGTCGCCGATGCCCACGCAGGTGAAGTCCTCGCTCTGGCAGTCGCGGCCCAGCGCGCGGAAGTGGCGCTTGACCGACTCCCAGGCGCCGCGCGCGGTGATGCCCATGCCCTTGTGGTCGTAGCCGACCGAGCCGCCGGAGGCGAACGCGTCGCCCAGCCAGAAGCCGTGGTCCAGCGCCAGGCCGTTGGCGATGTCGGAGAAGGTGGCCGTGCCCTTGTCGGCGGCGACCACCAGGTACGGATCGTCCTGGTCGTGGCGCACCACCTGCGGCGGCGGCACGATCTTGCCGCCGACGATGTTGTCGGTGATGTCCAGCAGGCCCTGGATGAACAGCTTGTAGCAGGCGATGCCTTCGGCCAGCACCGCGTCGCGGTCGCCGCCGACCGGCGGGCGCTTGCAGAAGAAGCCGCCCTTGGCGCCGACCGGCACGATCACCGTGTTCTTGACCATCTGCGCCTTGACCAGGCCCAGCACCTCGGTGCGGAAGTCCTCGCGCCGGTCGGACCAGCGCAGGCCGCCACGCGCCACCGCGCCGAAGCGCAGGTGCACGCCTTCCACGCGCGGGCCGTACACGAAGATCTCGCGGTACGGACGCGGCTTGGGCAGGTCCGGCACCTTGGCCGAATCCAGCTTGAAGCTGATGCAGTGACCCAGCCCGCCATCGGCGGTGCGCTGGTAGTGGCTGGTGCGCAGGGTCGCCTCGATCACGCCCTTGAAGCTGCGCAGGATGCGGTCCTCATCGAGGCTCGCCACTTGGTCGAACAGCTTCAGCAACGCGGCCGAGACCGCCTCCAGCTGCGCGTCGCGGCTGCCGCTGCGCGCATCGATCACCGGCTGCAGCGCCTTCAGCGCCGCGGCATCGTCCTTGGCCAGCAGATGCAGTTGCGCCGTCAGCGCGGCCTGTCCCTCGACGATCTGCGCCTTGCTCTCGTTGCCGGTGGCCGGATCGAAGCGCGCCTCGAACAGCTCCACCAGCAGCCGCGCCAGCAGCGGATAGCGATTGCAGGTCTCTTCCACGTAAGCCTGCGAGAACGGCACGCCGGTCTGCAGCAGGTATTTGCAGTAGCCGCGCAGCACCGCGACCTGGCGCCAGCTCAGGCTGGCACCGACGATCAGGCGGTTGAAGCCGTCGTTCTCGGCGTCGCCGCGCCAGATCCGCACGAACGCCTCGCACAGCGGCGCGTCGGCCGCGGCCACATCGATGCTGCCGGCCAGCGGCTCGACCTCGAAGTCCTGGATGGACAGCGCGGTGCCGTCGACCACCAGCCGGTACGGACGCTCGGAGATCACCCGCAGGCCCAGGTTCTCCATCATCGGCAGCACGTCCGACAGCGGCAGGTCGTCGTGCTGGCGGTACAGCTTCAGGCGCAGGCTGTCGGCGCCGTCGCGGCGCAGCGCCTGCAGGCTCAGGTGCAGGTCTTCCGGACCGCGCAGCGCGGCCAGGCGCTCGACGTCGCGCGCGGCGATCTGCGCGGTCGACTCCTCGATGTAGCCGGCCGGCAGCGCGCGGCCGTAGCCGGCGGCCAGGCGCAGGCCATCGCGCTCGCCGCAGCTGGCCACCAGCGCCTCGCGCAGGTCGTCGTGCCAGTTGCGCAGCAGGTGCGCCAGGCGCGATTCCAGTTCGGTGGTGTCGAACTCCAGCGCCTCGCCGGGCTTGGGCCGCACGATCATGTGCAGCTGCGCCAGCGGCGATTCGCCCAGCACCACGTTGGAATCGATGTACTCGCCGTGCAGCGCGTCCTTCAGCAAGGCCTCGATGCGCAGGCGCACGTCGGTGTTGAAACGCTCGCGCGGGATGTACACCAGCGCGGAAATGAAGCGGCCGTACTTGTCGCGGCGCAGGAACAGGCGGCTGCGCACCCGCTCCTGCAGGCCCAGAATGCCCATCGCGGTGCGGTACAGCTCTTCCTCGTTGGACTGGAACAGCTCCTCGCGCGGCAGCGTCTCCAGGATATGGCGCAGCGCCTTGCCGCTGTGGCTGCTCGGGGTCAGTTCGGACTTGCGCATCACGTAGTCGAAGCGCTCGCGCACCAGCGGGATCTCCCACGGGCGGCGGTTGTAGGCGCTGGAGGTGAACAGGCCGAGGAAGCGCTGTTCGGCGACGATGCGGCCCTTGGCGTCGAATTCCAGCACGCCGATGTAGTCCATGTAGCCGCTGCGGTGCACCCGCGAGCGCGCATTGGTTTTGGTCAGGATCAGCGCTTCCTTGGTGCCGGACTCGCTGAGGCCGTGTGCGGCCAGCGTGCGCACCGGCCGCGCCGGCGACTTGTCCTGCCCGCGCAGCAGGCCCAGGCCGCTGTCTTCCAGCGGCGCCAGCACGTCTTCGCCGCCCTGCTTCTCCACGCGGTATTCGCGGTAGCCGAAGAAGGTGAAATGGTCGGCCGCGGCCCAGCGCAGGAATTCCTGCGCCTCGCGCCGGCCCTTGTCGTCCACCGGCAGGCGCCGCGTGGTCAGGTCGTCGGCCAGCGCCAGCATCTTCTCGCGCATGCCGCCCCAGTCGCGCACGATGTTGCGCACCTCGCCGAGGATGCGCCGGATCGCCGCTTCCACCTGCGCCATGTCTTCCGGCGGCTGGCGGTCGATCTCCAGCGCCATCAGCGATTCCGCCTTGCCCTCGCCCACGTTCTCCAGCGTGCCGCCCTTGTCGCGCTGCATGCGCAGCACCGGGTGGCCGAGCACGTGCACGCCGATGCCAAGCTCCGCCAGCGCCATGCTCACCGAGTCGACCAGGAACGGCATGTCGTCGTTGACGATCTGCAGCACCGTGTGCGAGGACTCCCAGCCGTCGTCCTTCAGGTTCGGGTTGAACACCCGCACGTTGACCGTGCCCGGCTTGCGCTTGCGTGCGAACTCCAGCATCGACGCGGCCAGCGCCGCCCACTCCTGCGCGCTGTGGTGGGGGAACTCGTCCTCCTCCATGCGCTTGTAGAACTCCTCGGCGAAGGTCTGCGCCTCCTCCTGGCGCGCGGCCGGGTAGCGCTTGCGCAGCGCCGCGAACACCGAGGCCAGGCTGAAGGCGCTGGCGGCCGGCGCCGCGTCGATCACCTTGGCGGTCGCCGGCACGGTCGCGGCCAGCCTGGGCGGCGTCGCGGCCTTGCGCGGGGCGGCGGCCTTGGCCGCAGGCTTGGCGGCCGCCTTGGTCTTGGCAGGCGCCTTGGCCGGCTTGGTGGCGGACGGGGTCGCG
>NZ_AQOK01000075.1:0-9153 GCF_000364645.1 Xanthomonas sp. SHU 308
AGGTGCGGGTGGCGGCCGAAGATTTGGAACGGGAAGCGGCGTGTTTGGGTTTCATGACGGAGAGCAGCAACGATGCTCGATGGGAAAGCCGGAATTGTACCGGTGCTCCGTTCAACTACCTTGCTGCATCGCAAACCAATGGAGCGGCCGCGGCGACGCGCCAGATCGCGCAAAGCGACCGCAACACCATCATCACGCGGCGGTCACCATGCTTTGCCGGCCACGCTGTTGTCAGCAAGAACAGCCCTGTGTCAAGGCTGTTCTAATTCTAAACTGGACGGTATAGTCCACAATCGATGAGCACTCCCCTCGCCTCCGCCGCACAGCGCCAGGCGCGCGACCAGCGCGTGTACGCTGCCGTGCGCGAATTGCTGGCCGAGGAAGGCATGGGCCTGAGCATGGATGCAGTGGCGGCACGTGCCGGCTGCTCCAAGCAGACCCTGTACAGCCGCTACCGCAGCAAGCAGGGCCTGCTGCGGCGGGCGATGCAGGATCACCTGGACCTGGCCACCGCGCACCTGGAGCCGGTGCAGGACGACCTGCGCGGCAGCCTGCTGCGTTTCGCCTGCGAGTACCTGGAACAGCTGTCGGAACCGCGTGTGCTGCAGAGTTGCCAGCTGATCGCCGCCGAGTCGCGGCACTTCCCCGAAGAAGCGCGCGCCATGTTCCGCGACAGCGCCGGCGCGCTGATGCAGCGCCTGAGCGAGCGCCTGCGCGGCGCCATGGCGCGCGGCCAGCTCCGGCATGACGATCCGCACTTCATGGCCGAGCTGCTGTTGAGCATGATCGTCGGCATGGATTTCGAGCGTCAGCGCTTCCACAGCGCGCATCGCGGCGACGCCGCCGCGCAGCGCGCCTGGGCCGAGTTCGCCGTGGACGGCTTCTTGCGCGCGTTCGCCGCCGCCCCTTTCCTTCCTTCTACAAAACCAGACCGGAGTACCACCCGATGACCTCCCCGTTGCGTTCTCTCGCCCTGGCCTGCGCCGTCGTGGTGGTGTTGGCGTCCTGCAAGAAACAGGAGCAACAGCAGGCCATGCCGCCGCCGGAAGTAGGCGTGCTGCAGGCGCAGCCGCAGACCGTGCCGCTTGAGCGCGAACTGGTCGGCCGCCTGTCCGCGTTCCGCAGCGCCGACGTGCGCGCCCGCGTGCCCGGCGTACTGGAAAAGCGCCTGTACACCGAAGGCACCGACGTCAAGGAAGGCCAGCCGCTGTTCCAGATCGACCCGGCGCCGCTGCGTGCGACCCTGGCCTCGGCGCAGGGCCAGCTGGCCGCGGCCGAAGCCACCTACGCCAACGCCAAGGCCGCCGCCGCCCGCGCGCGCAGCCTGGCGCCGCAGGCCTACGTGTCCAAGTCCGACCTGGACAACGCCGAGGCCACCGAACGCAGCTCCGCCGCGTCGGTGCAGCAGGCCCGTGCGGCGGTGGAAACCGCGCGTATCAACCTCGGCTACGCCACCGTCACTGCGCCGATCGCCGGCCGCGCCGGCAAGCAGCAGGTCACCGAGGGCGCGCTGGTCGGCCAGGGCGACAGCACGCTGCTGACCACGATCGACCAGCTGGACCCGCTGTACGTCAACTTCTCGATGAGTTCCGACGAACTGGCGCAGCTGCGCCAGGCGCAGACCGAAGGCAACGTCGCCCTCAACGCCGAGGACAAGTCCACCGTGCAGATCAAGCTCGGCGATGGCAGCACCTATGCGCATGCCGGCACCCTGGACTTCTCCGGCGCGGCGGTCGACCCGAGCACCGGCTCGGTGACGCTGCGCGCGCTGCTGCCCAATCCGGACCGGGTGCTGCTGCCCGGCGCCTTCGTCAGCTTCTCGGCCAACCTGGGCCAGCGCAAGGACGTGTACCTGATCCCGCAGGCGGCCGTGCTGCGCGACGCCAAGGGCGCCTATGCCTTGGTCGTCGGCAAGGACAGCAAGGTGGTGCGCAAGGACCTGACCACGGTCGGCCAGCAGGGCGACAAGTGGATCGTCAGCGGCGGCCTGCAGAACGGCGACCAGGTCGTGGTCAGCGGCCTGCCCAAGGTCAAGGAAGGCGCACCGGCCGTGGCCAAGCCGTGGGATCCGAATGCCGCCGCCCAGGGCCAGGGCCAGGGTGCCGGCGCAGCGCCCGGCCAGGGTGCCCAGGGCGCTGCGGCGCCGGCCAAGGGCGCCGCCCCGGCGCAGGGCGCAGCGCACGGCGATGCGCCGAACGCCGCCTCGCCTTCCGACCAGCCGAAGCAGTAACGGACTCCCCCCATGCCTAAGTTCTTCATCGAACACCCGGTCTTCGCCTGGGTGGTGGCGATCCTGATCTCGCTCAGCGGCGTGATCGCCATCCTCAATCTCGGCGTCGAGTCGTATCCCTCGATCGCCCCACCCCAGGTCACCGTCAACGCCACCTATCCCGGCGCCAGCGCCAGCACCACCGAACGCTCGGTCACCCAGGTCATCGAGCAGCAGCTGACCGGCATCGACCACCTGCTGTACTTCAGCTCGTCGTCGTCCTCCAGCGGCAGCGCCACCATCACCCTGACCTTCGAGACCGGCACCGACCCGGACATCGCCCAGGTGCAGGTGCAGAACAAGGTGTCGCTGGCGACCCCGCGCCTGCCCTCGGAAGTGACCGCGCAGGGCGTGGTGGTGGCCAAGGCCAACGCCGGCTTCCTCAGCGTGATCGCGCTGCGTTCGGACAACCCGTCGATCGACCGCGACGCGCTCAACGACATCGTCGGGTCGCGGGTGCTGGAACAGATCTCGCGCGTGCCCGGCGTCGGCAGCACCCAGCAGTTCGGTGCCGAGTACGCCATGGACATCTGGTTGAACCCGGAGAAGCTGCAGGGTTACCACATGTCCGCCACCGACGTGTACAACGCGATCCGCGCGCAGAACGTGCAGTTCGCCGCCGGCTCGCTCGGTTCGGATCCGGCGCCGCAGGGCCAGTCGTTCACCGCCACGGTCAGCGCCGAGGGCCGCTTCACCTCGCCCGAGCAGTTCGAGAACATCATCCTGCGCGCCGACGGCAACGGCACCGTGGTGCGGCTGAAGGACGTGGCCCGGGTCGCGTTCGGCCCGACCAACTTCGGTTTCGACACCCAGTACAACGGCAAGCCGACCGGCGCCTTCGCCATCCAGCTGCTGCCGGGCGCCAATGCGCTGAGCGTGTCCGAGGCGGTCAAGGCCAAGATGGACGAGCTGCAGCCCAGCTTCCCGCAGGGCGTCACCTGGTTCACGCCGTACGAGAGCACCACCTTCGTCAAGATCTCGATCGAGGAAGTGGTCAAGACCCTGGCCGAGGCGATCGTGCTGGTGTTCCTGGTGATGCTGGTGTTCCTGCAGAACTTCCGCGCCACCATCATCCCCACCTTGGTCATCCCGGTGGCGCTGCTGGGCACCTTCCTGGGCATGTGGGCGATCGGCTTCACCATCAACCAGCTGACCCTGTTCGCGATGGTGCTGGCGATCGGCATCGTGGTCGACGACGCGATCGTGGTGATCGAGAACGTCGAACGCATCATGTCCGAGGAGCACCTGGCGCCGAAGGCGGCCACGCACAAGGCGATGACCCAGATCACCGGCGCGGTGGTGGCCATCACCGTGGTGCTGGCGGCGGTGTTCATTCCGTCGGCGATGCAGCCCGGCGCGGCCGGCGCGATCTACAAGCAGTTCGCGATCACCATCGCCATGTCGATGGCGTTCTCCGCCTTCCTGGCGCTGAGCTTCACCCCGGCGCTGTGTGCGGCGTTCCTCAAGCCCACCCACAACGACAACCCGAACTGGGTCTACCGCACCTTCAACAAGTACTACGACAAGCTGGCGCACCGCTACGTCGGCGCGGTGGGCAACACCATCCGCCGCGCGCCGCGCTGGATGGCGGTGTTCGCCCTGCTGGTGGTGCTGTGCGGCTTCCTGTTCACGCGCATGCCGGGCAGCTTCCTGCCGGAAGAGGACCAGGGCTTCGCGCTGGCGATCGTGCAGCTGCCGCCGGGTGCGACCAAGACCCGCACCAACGAGGTGTTCGCGCAGATGCGCGGCGTGCTGCAGCAGCAGAAGGCGGTCGAAGGCATGCTGCAGGTGGCCGGCTTCAGCTTCCTTGGCCGCGGCGAGAACGTGGGCATGGGCTTCATCCGGCTCAAGCCCTGGGACGAGCGCGACATCGCCGCCGGCGACCTGATCCAGCAGTTGAACGGCATGTTCTACGGCATCAAGGACGCGCAGATCTTCGTGGTCAACCTGCCCACGGTGAACGGCCTGGGCCAGTTCGGCGGCTTCGACATGTGGCTGCAGGACCGCAGCGGCCAGGGCGAGGAAGCCCTGCTGCAGGCACGCAACATCGTGCTCGGCAAGGCCGCGCAGCGCCAGGACACCCTGGCCGGCGTGCGTCCGAACGGCCTGGAGAACTCGCCGCAGCTGCAGTTGAAGGTGGACCGCGTGCAGGCGCAGTCGATGGGCCTGTCGGTCAACGACATCTACCAGTCGATCCAGCTGATGCTGGCGCCGGTGTACGTCAACGACTTCTTCTACGAAGGCCGCATCAAGCGCGTCAACATGCAGGCCGACGCGCCGTTCCGCACCGGTCCGGAGTCGCTGCGCAACTTCTACGTGCCCAGCAGCACCGCCTCCGATAGCAGCGGCCTGCCGCAGATGATCCCGCTGAGCACGGTGGTGAGCTCGGACTGGATCTACAGCTCGCCGTCGCTGAGCCGCTACAACGGCTACTCGGCGATCAACATCGTCGGCAACCCGGCGCCGGGCGGCAGTTCCGGCCAGGCGATGAGCGCGATGGAGGACATCGTCAACAACGACCTGCCGCCGGGCTTCGGCTTCGACTGGAGCGGCATGTCGTATCAGGAAATCATCGCCGGCAACACCGCCACGCTGCTGCTGGTGCTGTCGATCGTGGTGGTGTTCCTGTGCCTGGCGGCGCTGTACGAAAGCTGGTCGATCCCGGTGTCGGTGCTGCTGGTGGTGCCGATCGGCGTGCTCGGCGCGGTGGCGTTCTCGCTGCTGCGTGGCCTGCCCAACGACATCTACTTCAAGATCGGCCTGATCACGGTCATCGGCCTGGCCGCCAAGAACGCGATCCTGATCGTCGAGTTCGCGGTGGAGCAGCGGGCGATGGGCAAGACCCTGCGCGAGGCCGCAGCCGAGGCGGCGCACCTGCGTTTCCGCCCGATCCTGATGACCTCGTTCGCCTTCATCCTCGGCGTGCTGCCGATGGCGATCTCCACCGGCGCCGGCGCCAACGCCCGCCACGCCATCGGTACCGGCGTGATCGGCGGCATGCTGTTCGCCACCGTGCTGGGCGTGCTGTTCATCCCGCTGTTCTTCGTGATGGTGCGGCGCATGCTCGGCGACAAGCTGGACGAGCCGTCGAAGGAGTTCATGCAGATGCAGGAAGCCGGCCTGGCGCGGCATCAGCCGGATCGCTGAGGGGCCGGGATTAGGGATTCGGGAGTGGGGATTCGTCAGCCGAGTCCCGCTCCCGGTCCTGATGCCTCCCTGTAGAAACAAACAAAAGCGGCCGCAAGGCCGCTTTTTGTTGTCCGGGAATCTGGTCGGGAAGCGCGACCCAACACCCCATGCAGGCGGAGCGCTCCTTGAAGGCTGAGCGCTCCTTGTGGGAGGGACTTCAGTCCCGACGCATTGCAGCCCGAACGCCACTCATCCCTTTTCTACAAAAAGAAAAAAGCGGCCTTGCGGCCGCTTCTCCTGATGCCTCAACCGATTCGGGAACCGGCGAATCCCCAATCCCGAATCCCCACTCCCGGCCTCACCGCAACCCGGTCTCGTTGCGCGCGATCACCAAGCGCTGGATCTCGCTGGTGCCTTCGTAGATCTCGGTGATCTTGGCATCGCGGAAGTAGCGCTCCAGCGGCATCTCCTTGGAATAGCCCATGCCGCCGTGGATCTGCACCGCCTGGTGGGTGATCCACATCGCCGCCTCGGAGGCGGTCAGCTTGGCCACCGAAGCCTCGGTGGTGAAGCGCTGGCCCTGCCCCTTCAGCCAGGCCGCGCGCAAGGTCAGCAGCAGCGCCGCGTCCAGCTTGCACTTCATGTCGGCGATCTTGGCCTGGGTCATCTGGAACGCGCCGATCGGCGAACCGAACGCCTTGCGCTCCTTCACGTACTCCAGGGTCGCCTCGTAGGCGGCGCGGGCCAGGCCGATCGCCTGCGAGGCGATGCCGATGCGGCCGGCGTCGAGCACGCTCATCGCGATCTTGAAGCCCTCGCCCGGCGTGCCCAGCACCTCGTCGGCGCTGGCCACGTAGTCCTGGAACTCGATCTCGCAGGTGGCCGAGGCGCGGATGCCGAGCTTGGGCTCGGTCTTGCCGCGGTGGAAGCCGGGCTTGTCGGTGTCGACCACAAAGGCGGTGATGCCGCGCGCGCCCTTGTCCGGCTCGCTCATCGCGAACAGCACGATGTACTTGGCGACCGGGCCGGAGGTGATCCAGCTCTTCTTGCCGTTGATGACGAAGCTGCCGTCGTCCTGGCGCACCGCGCGGCACCGCATCGCGGTGGCGTCGGAGCCGGACTGCGGCTCGGTCAGCGCGAAGGCGCCGATCTCGCGGCCCTCGGCGATGGCGCGCACGTATTTCTGCTTCTGTTCCTCGTTGCCGTTCTTGAGGATGCCGGCGCAGAACAGCGAGTTGTTGACCGACATGATGGTCGAATGCGCCGCATCGCCAGCGGCGATCTCGACCATCGCCAGCACATAGGCGATCGGGTCCATGCCGGCGCCGCCGTACTCTTCCGGCACCTCGATGCCCATCAGCCCGTTCTCGCCCAGCAGGCGGATGTTCTCCAGCGGGAATTCGCCGGCACGGTCATGGTGCTCGGCGCTGGGGGCGATGCGCTCCTGGGCGATGCGCCGCGCCACGTCCTGGATCATCAATTGCTCTTCGGTAAAGCTGAAATCCACGTCGAACCCCTCCCGGGCATATTGGTCCGGCCATTGTAGCCGTGCCGACCATACGCCGGCGTGTGCAACTTGACCGGAACCGCCGCGCGGACCAAAATATCTCTATATCGCGATAGGAAGATATTTATGGATCTGGAGGACTGGTCGTCCCGGCTGAAGGTCTTCGCCGACGCCACCCGCGTGCGCCTGCTGGCACTGCTGGAACAGGAGGAGCTGACCGTGGCCGAGTTGTCGGCCATCACCCGCCTGGCGCAGCCGCGGGTCTCGACCCACCTGGCCAAGCTCAAGGAGGCCGGGCTGGTGCGCGACCGCCGCGCCGGCGTGTCGGCCTATTATCGCTTCGACGAGACCCTGCTGGACCCGGCCCAGCGTGCGCTGTGGCTGGCGCTGAGCACCGGCAGCGACGACCCGCTGCTGCGCCAGGACGCCGAGCGCGTGGCCGCGGTGCTGGCCAACCGCGCCGCCGACCAGAACTGGGCCGACTCGGTGGCCGGCGACATGGAGCGCCACTATTCGCCCGGCCGCACCTGGGAAGCGCTGGCACGCACCGCCCTGCCGCTGCTGGAGACCGGCGACGTGCTCGACATCGCCTCCGGCGACGGCGTGCTGGCCGAACTGGTGGCGCCGCACGCACGCCGCTATGTCTGCATCGACACCAGCGCACGGGTGGTGGCCGCGGCCAGCGAACGCCTGCGCCGGCTCGGGAATGTGGAAGTGCGGGAGGGCGACATGCATGCCCTGCCCTTCGCCGATGCCAGCTTCGACCTGGTGGTGATGATGCATGCCCTGACCTATGCGACCAAGCCGGCGCAGGCGGTCTGCGAATCGGCGCGGGTGCTGCGCCCGGGCGGCCGCCTGCTGCTGTGCAGCCTGGCGCGCCACGAGCACAAGGCCGCGGTGCAGGCCTACGGCCACGTCAACCTCGGCTTTTCGGCCAAGGAACTGCGCAAGTTCGTCGGCAAGGCCGGGCTCGAAGTCTCCAGCCTGGAAACCGTGACCCGCGAGAAGCGCCCGCCGCACTTCGAAGTGATTTCGTTGATTGCTGGGAAGCCGGGATTGGGGAGTGGGGATTCGGGATTGGAGAAGGCAAAAGCCAAGGCGGAGGCAGGAGCATGAGTCGCGCGGCTGTTTCACCAATCCCCAATGCCCAATCCCCAATCCCGGGCCTGCACTGGCTAAACTCAGAGCGCACGCAAAAACTGCTGCAGGCCCTGTCCGAACGCATCCTGATCATCGATGGCGCGATGGGCACGATGATCCAGCGCCATGGGCTGCAGGAGGCCGACTATCGCGGCGAGCGTTTCGCCGAGGGCTACGACGCGCAGGCCGCGCATGTGCACGGCCCCGGCTGCGATCATGCGCCGCAGGGCCACGACCTGAAGGGCAACAACGACCTGTTGCTGCTGACCCGGCCGGAGGTGATCGCCGAGATCCACCGCGCCTATCTCGATGCCGGCGCCGACCTGCTCGAGACCAATACCTTCAACGCGACGTCGATCAGCCAGGCCGACTACCACCTGGAACACCTGGTCTACGAACTCAACAAGGCCGGCGCGCAGGTCGCGCGCGCCTGCTGCGACGCGGTCGAGGCGCTGACGCCGAACAAGCCGCGGTTCGTGATCGGCGTGCTCGGCCCGACCAGCCGCACCGCCTCGATCAGCCCGGACGTCAACGACCCCGGCTTCCGCAACACCAGCTTCGACGAACTGCGCGCCACCTACCGCGAGGCCATCGACGGCCTGATCGACGGCGGCGCCGATACGCTGATGGTCGAGACCATCTTCGACACGCTCAACGCCAAGGCCGCGCTGTACGCGATCGAGGAAGTGTTCGACGCGCGCGGCGGGCGCCTGCCGGTGATGATCTCCGGCACCATCACCGACGCCTCCGGCCGCACCCTGTCCGGGCAGACCGCCGAGGCGTTCTACGCCTCGGTCGCGCACGGGTGGCCGCTCTCGGTCGGGCTGAACTGCGCGCTCGGCGCCAAGGACCTGCGGCCGCACGTGGAGACCCTGGCGCGGATCGCCGACGGCTACGTCAGCGCGCATCCCAACGCCGGCCTGCCCAACGCCTTCGGCGAATACGACGAGACGCCGGAGGAAATGGCGGCGACGCTGCGCGAGTTCGCCGAGTCCGGGCTGCTGAACCTGGTCGGCGGCTGCTGCGGCACCACCCCGGCGCACATCCGCGCCATCGCCGAGGCCGTGCGCGGGCTGCCGCCGCGCGTGCCGCTGGCGGCGCCGGCGCA
>NZ_AQOK01000076.1:0-13110 GCF_000364645.1 Xanthomonas sp. SHU 308
CTGCGCCTGCTCACCGCCGTGCGCGCCGGCCCGCAGGGCGCGCGCGGGCTCAACGCACGCATCGAGCAATTGCTGGCCGAGACCGCCAGCGGCGCGCGCCGCCTCGGCGCCGCCGCGCCCTGGTTCCACGGCCGCCTGCTGCTGATCACCGAGAACAGCTACCGCCACGGCCTGTTCAACGGCGACGTCGGCATCTGCCTGAAGGACGCACAGGGCACCCTGGTCGCCTGGTTCGACGGCGCCGGCGACGGCCAGGTCCGCGGCTTCCACCCGGCGGCGCTGCCCGCGCACGAGAGCGCCTTCGCCATGACCGTGCACAAAGCGCAGGGCAGCGAATTCGACGAAGTGTGGATGCAACTGCCGGCCCGCGACGCCCGCGTGCTCAGCCGCGAACTGGTCTACACCGGTATCACCCGCGCCCGCCGCGCGCTGCACATCGCCGCCAGCGAACCGGTGCTGCGCGCCGCGCTCGCACGGCATGCGGCGCGGATCTCGGGGTTGGCGTGGCGGTTGGGTGGGACGGAGCGGCAGCCACCACCGCCTGCAGCCGATATCCTTCCCGCACCTTCCGGCACGCCGATCCAGGGCGCGCTGTTTTGACGAGCCGCATCAGGAGCCGGCATGCGTAACGACGACAAGGAAGCCCCGACCTCGGAATTGATCCTGTATCGCAGCGAGGATGCGCAGACGCGGATCCAGGTGCGGCTGGAAGGCGAGTCGGTGTGGTTGACGCAGCGGCAGATCGCAGAACTGTTTCAAGTCTCTGTCCCAACGATCAATGAACATCTGGGCAGCATTTTTTCCGAGGGTGAACTTGAACATGAACGAACTATTCGGAGATTCCGAATAGTTCAAGCCGAAGGCGAGCGCCAGGTGCGCCGCAACATCGATCACTACAACCTCGACGCCATCCTCGCCGTCGGCTACCGGGTCCGCTCCGCGCGCGGCACCCAGTTCCGCCAGTGGGCGACGGCGCGGCTGTCCGAGTACCTGGTCAAGGGTTTTGCGCTGGACGACGAACGGCTCAAGCGCGGGCCGGACGATGGCTATTTCGAAGAACTGCTGGGCCGCATCCGCGACATCCGCTCGTCGGAGAAGCTGTTCTGGCGCAAGGTGCTGGACATCTACGCCACCAGCGTGGATTACGACCCGTCGGCCGAGGCCAGCCAGCGCTTCTTCGCCACTGTGCAGAACAAGATGCACTGGGCGGCCCATGGCCACACCGCCGCCGAACTGCTCATGGAGCGCGCCGACGCCAGCAAGCCGCACAGCGGCATGACCAACTGGGTGGGCGCCGCGCCGCGCGCGTCCGATGCGGTCGTCGCCAAGAGCTACTTGAACGCGGAGGAGCTGGAGGCACTGAACCGCATCGTCACCGCCTACCTGGAGTTCGCCGAGTTGCAGGCCATGAACCGCAGGCCGATGACCATGGCCGCATGGATCGCCAAGCTGGACGACTTCCTGCGCCTGAGCGACCGCGACGTGCTGACCCATGCCGGCCGCATCGGCCGCGAGCAGGCGCTGGAATTTTCCAAGGCCGAGTTCGCTCGTTACAGACAGCGCACGTTGGAAGAACCGTCGCCGGTAGAGCGCGATTTCGAAGAGGCAACGCGCAAGCTGAAAGCGCTCGAGAGCGAGAAACGCCGGTCCACGCGGACCAAGCGGCCCACTGGCGAGTAGACGAGGCAGCGTCCCGGGAACGGCGAACTGCCGGCCCAATGCCACGCCCGCAGCGACCTTCCGATGCGGGCAGGCCAGGCGAGCCCGGGGTCCGGGCTCGACGTCGCGCGACTACTTGGCCGGAACCCGCTGGTACTCGTCGCTGCCGGTGTTGAGGTGCCCATCGGCCTCGTCGATGGCGAAGTTCACCGTCTCGCCGTCGTTGGTCACCTGCAGCACGCCGTCCTTGTAGATGGCCGGGTAGCTCTCGGTCTTGGGCTTGCGGGTGAAGAAGCGCGGGGTGGTGTTGCGCACCATGAACGACTCCCCGTTGCGCTCGATGTCGATCGTGTCGTCCTTCGACTCCACGTTGACCCAGTGGCCGACGAACTTCTCGCCCTCCACCCTTGCGCAGCCGGTCACCAGCATCGCCGCGGCCAGCGCAGCCCCCATCCACTTCGTCATATCCCCGCCTCCGGTGTTGGAATCGGGGCGAGGATGCGGTGGGTTGGATGTATGGGAGGTCAAGAATGGGGAGGAGTTCCCCATCGTGCGCAGGCTCGCGCCAATCCGCCGCCGCGTCGCGTTATTGGCGTGCTTTCAACACTTGAGCAGAGGGGGCCTTGCGCAGCGCCGTAACGGATTGCGTCGTATGACGGGTGCCGTTATGGTCGATGGATGAGGTCGCCATCGCCGATCCACCAATTCAGGCATCCCGTCATGGCCTCCTTGCGCAACATCCATCCTGGCGACGTGCTGCGCGACGAGTTCCTCGTCCCGCTGGGCATTAGTCAGAACGCACTTGCCCGCGTCACCGGCGTGCCGCCGCGCCGGATCAACGAAATCGTGCTGGGCAAGCGAGGCATCACCGCCGACACCGCCGTGCGCCTGGCTGCGGCGTTGGGCACGACCGAACGCTATTGGCTGAGTCTGCAGGCGGACTACGAACTGGAAGAGGTGCGTCGCTTGCTTGGTGACTTTCCGGAGCGGATCAAGCGGCTGGTACCAACGGGCCTTTCCGTCACCAACGTGGAGTCTGTCACCCTGGCGCGCGCCAATCTCTCCGAGCTGGCCGACCAGGCGAAGGCCGGCGCCGAGAAGATCATCACCAAGAACGGCGAGAGCTACGTCGCGCTGATCGACGCCGACCGGCTGGACTACTACCACCGGCTCGAGCGCGAGCGCATCCACCTGGTGCTCGACGATGCGAAGCGCGGCTTGGCCGACATCGCCGCCGGCCGTACGGTCGATGCCGATGCCGCCATCGGCCAACTGCAGCAGCGGCGCGCGGCGATCAAGACGCCCGACGGGGTGTGCCCAGGCAAGCGCGCGGTCAAGAAGCGGGGTTGACCATTGCATCGCGTCGAACTGACGGAGAGCTTCCTCGCGAGCCTCGACGCGATGTAAGCGCTCCTGCTGGACGCCGATGCCGCTGCGGCCTTCGACGACCTGCTCGCCGAATTGCGGACGACTGTGGTCCCTAACCTGCAGCGCTTCCCGCGCATCGGCCGGCCCTACCTGGACGCTCCGCCGCAATCGGCCGAGGCGCTCGCGCAACTGGCTGCACTGCCGACGGGAATGCCGGATGCGTTGCGCATCTACCTGCACGGCGACTAAGTGATGCTGTACACGGCGGCGGAGGCCTCCGCCGCCCTGTATCTGCTCTCCATTCGCCACCACCGGCAGCTTTCGTTCGATTTCGCTGGACTGGGGAGCCGCGGGTGAGGTTGCAAATAGCGAACTCCGACCCCAGTTTCCAGGTTCGGCCACGTTCCATCTATGGCTTTAGCCGCTAAGTAGTTACCCTTTGAGCCGGTTTTCCGCACCGTTACTTTCGTCCGCTTTGCTTTTGCTTACCTATTAAGCCATTGGCAACCCAGTGAAGCTAGTTTATCGGCAAATATTGAAAAGGATGGACTTTTTCTCAATTCTGACGCCCTGGATTGAGCTAGTAGTGTTGAGCCCGTAGTGGTTTTATGGTAGGTGCCTAGCGATTTTTTTATGAGATTTGCGCCGTTTTCACCGTCACAACATCGCGCACTCTGACCAACACAAGCGGGATCGCAGTGTATCCAATTTTCAATCATCCTATCCGGAATTCCAATTATTACAGGCTCGCTGACCTTCAACTTCACGAGTTCGTTTGCGATTTCCGTTGCGAATTTTTCATGGCTAAGTTTTCGGTCTTCAAGATCTGCTATTAATATAAAAGGAAAGCACCTTCCCTTAAGCAAGTCAATATGAGTTTTGGCCCTTTTTGCTATCGCGGCCGCTGAAACTGTATTCCCATTTAAGCCAAGAACTCTTATCGGGCGCCCGGGACAAATCAGTTGAATGGCAAGCTTCTCGGTTTGTCCGTCGACTAAAAAGGCAGGTTTAGTCATCTCTTGAAGTTCCTTTTAAGATATCTCGTCCGAACTGCCTTCAAGAGCGCCGCTCACATAATAAAATCCTAGGCCAAAGCCAGTCTTTTTGATCTCACGAAGCAACTGTTTGGAGTTTGTTACCCGTGTAGCTGTCGTCCTGCCGCTACGGAACTCGACTACAACTACTTCATCTGGCTTCGCTGAGTTTAGGAGAGTTTCACTATGGGTCGAGATAAAAACGAAATTGTCTGGGCCACATTCCTCCCGAAATATCCTGATTATCTCCATTTGAACAAGAGGGTGTAGATAGTTCTCAGGCTCCTCAATAGATATTAATTTGGATTTGGTGTATATGGCGGTTGCTAGCACGAGCCATTTGACAGTGCCGTCAGACATGGCGGAGATCGGAAGCTCCGATTTGGTTTCGTCGGCCATAACGACCGAACCTTTTAGTTTGTTATCGAATGGGTCATTTTGAATTCTGATGTCGTTTATAGATGAGTTCGCAAATTTTGTGGCATCCAATATTTTTGAAAACGAATTTTTAGGAAAATCGCTCTCAAAGTAGCGATATCTCGAAAAACGAATACCTAGTCGGCGAGTTTGGGGCGACTGTTCTGACTTGAACGCAGCACGAAGTGTTGAGTACAGACCTGAACCATCGGGCTGAATTCTAGCTGGCGCAGTGCTATCTTCGGCTTGCTTAGCTTTAGATGGAATTACATTCAACGACAGGCCGCCAGCGATATCAAAAAGAATGATCCACAAAGGACTTATAATTCGTGGAGTTAATTGAAGTAGAGAATGATCGGCGTCATGTAAGGATGCAAGAACTTTGTTTATTTCTGATTTGGGTATTGACACTTCAAACTTTTCGTTGATTTCACAGCTAATTTTTACTTTTCCGTCTGCGCCAAGCATCGCTGAAACATCGATTTCTGGAATGATGTTCGGTTCTTTAAGCTTAGCTTTTGTGCACCGCTCTACAACCAGTTCTTGCTTTGAATAAATTACGCTATCACGATCTGCGCTCAATTCAATTTCGACTTCAAATTTAAACTTGAAATATAGTCTTGCAGACGCTTTTGAATAACCATATATCGATATCTGGACACGATCTTCATAACCCGTGTCTCCTATCTTTCGAAAAATGGCGCCCGCCCCCCCGAGAGCACTGACCGCTTCTGTGAGTGGCAACTCTGCTAACTTTCCAATAAAATCCAGAAGGCTAATTATATTTGTTTTTCCTGACCCGTTTGGTCCGAGTAGGAGATTTATTCCAGGCTTTATATCCATGGAAAAGTTTGATAAAGATCTAAAGCCATTGCATGAAATTTTTGTGAGCATAAATTTACTGTCCGTATGGATGACCACATGTGATTGCTAAAAATACTTACGAAGCTAATGGCGGAGCCCACTTATCCGGTTCGTCGGCAATACGGGAACTTGCTGCAACCTAGGAAAGCATCACCAGTACGCCTGTTGATCCGCTGTACTAATGCGCTTCCGCACCGTCGGCACGTGCGCGATTGAGAGTCGGTGTCAATCGCCGAAACAAGCGCCGGCTCGATTCGCAACTTGAAAGATGTCTCAGCTGCGCAGCCGTTTTCAGCCACCTGGAGCACCTCTAGCAGACACTCGCCACTGATCAACTCGATCGGCTTGCCCCGCACAAACCGCTCCGCATCATTCGTATAGCTACCAACACAAACAATCTCCACCGCATCGGCTTGGTGATGCGCCAGCAACCCATACATCTCGCGCACGACGCTGACGCCGACCTGTTGCCGTTTCCACTGTTTGCATTGCACCAGCGTGCGGCGGCCGTCCTTGCGCAGGATCAGATCGATGCCGCCGTCGGCGCCGCCGAGGCCGGTTTCTTCTACCGCGTAGCCTTGGCGGCGGAAGGCTTCGCCGACCAGAAGTTCGAATTGGCGCCACCCGCCGGCGGCCAGGCTTTCGAGGGTGGTGCGGGTGTCCAGCAGGCGGCGGCGATGCCGCGCTTTGAGGAATGAGGCAAGCGCCGCCAGCCAGCAGAGCAGCAGCAGGATCCACGCCATCGGAGCGAATGCGCCTTCCGCTTGCTGGGCGATGGCCTGCGACAACGCGCCGTCGTGGCGGGAGAACCACCAGGGGATGCCGTCGCGCACGGCGAGGAAGCCGGCGATACCGGCCATGATTCCCACTGGCCACGGCAACGCCGCCAGCGCGTCGAATCCGGTTTTCCCCTGTCTGCGTCCCATGCGACCCCCGTCCGCGGATCGACCATAGACCTGTGTGCGGCAGATGTCTGTACTGTTAACTGTGTCGTCTACAAAACGAGACGAAATTCGCATTTAAGGCTGGGTGGTGGCGTCGCGATCGGTAGCCGGATCGCCTGTGCCGATCGGCGGAGCGACGTGTGCGGCAGCGTTCTCGGACGCGCCTGTCCGCCGCCCGTCGCCGCCTTCCGTGGCGCCGAGGCTTTCATGCTAGCTTCGCGCTGCCGAGGGTCCGGCGCAGCGTGGGGCAGGGAATGAGGAGAATACCCGGGTCAGAGTGCACTTCTCCTACGGTCAGCTTCAGGCATCGCCCGATGGGCCGGCCCCTTTGGACAAGGTCAGGCTGGTAAAAAAATGGACTCTGACCCCTGTTTCGGCCGCCTGTTTCGGCCGATCCCCTAGGCATTGGCCATCGTCTTGCTGATCGTCGCGCGCGTCCGCGGCTTCCAGTGGCACTACCTGAATCCATTCCACCAGCCCCTGTGGCGCGTGGCGCCGGTATTGCTGCTGGTGTGCTTCGTCGCGCTCACCTCGCGGGTGATCGAGATTCCCCTGGCGGCAGCCATGGGGTACTGGCTGCTGGATGCGGCGCGGCAGATGGTTCGGCAGCGCAGGCGAACCCGGTGAGTGCTGGATTCACACGGCATATGGGCAGTCAACGCTTGCCTTCTATCCGCTGTATATCAAGTCTGAGAGACTTTTGAAGTGCTTCGCTGCCGATCAAGCTGTCTAGATCTCTCGCGAAGCCAGCCTCGGCTTCTGCAGCTCGCAAACTCGGCAACGCTACCGTTGCCCGCTTTCCCATCGCGCCAAGAATCCGTGCCGCTCTGAACAGCTTTGGGTAGTCGCTCTTCAGCAGTTCCGCGATGTCCAATATCGCGCGCTCATCGATCTTGGTCGACAAATCGGTTTCGTTCATCTCATAAATTACTCCGAAGTAATAGTCCAGCCTATCGATGCACGACCTGTCTAAACTGCCAGTTTTCTCGCAAAAATCCGCAGAATCGGACAATAGGCGCGAGAAATCGGGACGGTCGCTTCTTTCGGAGGCGCCAGCGATCCCCGAAACGAGCAAGGCAAGCAGGGCGAGATGGACTTTCGTTGCCTTCATGGCTAGCTCAAGAAAAAGTGTAGTGGGCATGCTAGCGTTTTCATCCCCAGAGCGGGCTGGCCGAGGGAGCCGGGCATGCGGGCCGATCCGATACGCGAGGGTGTCGAACTGCGCCGACGCAGGACTGCAACGCGCGTGGCGTGGGCATTTTTGTGGCTGGCGCTGGCCGCGGTTTCGGCCGAGTTCGTCCGCCATGTGTACTTGAAGTATGCGGCGCTAGATTCACCTGCATACGCCATGTTCCTGACACGCCGCGGCTGGCTGTGGTGCCATCTCAGTGGCGGGGCGGTCGGCCTGCTGCTGGGGGCGCTGCAGTTCGCGACGCAGCGGTGGCGGCGTTGGCCGCGGCTGCATCGTTGGGTGGGGCGGGTGTATTTCGCCGGGATGGTGGTGGCGATGGTCGGGGTGGTCGGGCTGATCGCGACCTCGCCGGCGCCGCCGTCGATCCGGGTGGCGTTCGCGGCCACGGCGTTGGCGTGGTTGGTGACCGGGTCGGTCGGACTGGTGGCGATCCGGCGCGGGCACGTGCTGCGGCACCAGCGCTGGATGGTGCGGGCCTATCTGGCGACGCTGGCGCCGGTGGTGTTCCGCGTGGCGTTGCCGTCGGCGATCGGCCTTGGCCTGACGCCGTCGCCGGGCTTGATCGCGCTGCTGCTGTGGGCGAGTTGGGTGGTGCCGTTGTCGGTGTATGGCGTCGGGCGCGTGATCGCCGATGCGCGGGGTCGACGCAAGCACCTGGCGATGCTGCCGCGAGGCGCCGGCCTCGGCGCGGGGTGATGGCCGGGCGTATGGGGTCGTGTGCCGGCCGGTGATTGCCGCTGCCGGTACCGCCGGCCGATCTGTCGTCATTCCCTCCTGGGTCGGGTGTGCCAGCGCACGCGCTGTCGCGCAGCTGCGCACAATGCGCGGTCATCGTCGGCCCAGCATCGGCGTCCGCATCGCGCAGCACTCCGGATCGCACAGAAAAACACTGCCACGCCTGCGCCCAGGCGTGGCAGCCAGCGGGACGGACGATCGCAGGCGCCGGGGGAGGAGTGCGCCTGCGTTGTCGCCCGCCGCGACCTCAGCGGAGCTTGTCGAACAGTTGCTGGCGCACGGCGATGGTGCAGGCGTCTTCGGTGAACAGGTGTTCCAGCGCGCTGTTGTCGCTGGGCTTGCCGGTGCCCAGGTCGAGCACGGTCGCCTGGTTGCTGCCGCGGGCCTTGAACGCGGCGACGGCGGTGGTGGCATTCTTCAGCGGCACGGTGGCGTCGTTGTCCGAGCCGCACAGCAGGGTCGGGGTGCGCGGCGCCCAGTCGAGCAGGTCGTTGCGCTCCAGGTCGCGCAGGAACGGGTCGTTGGCGTTGCTGGCGAAGTCCTTGTAGAAGCCGGGCTGGAAGTACTGGCGGATCTTGTCCACGCCCGGCAGGGTGTCGCCGAGCACTAGGTCGGTCAGGCTCTGGTTGCCGGGGAACAGCTTCTCCACTTTCTTGGCCCACGGATCCTGGAACACCTGCGACGGGTCGAGATAGAGGTTCTTGTAGGTGTGCTGCATGCCGACGATGGCGTAGCTGGCCAGGACGATGCCGAAGGTGTTCTCGCCCACCGCGTTGCGGCCGCTCCAGCTGTCGCGGAAGGTCTGGCTGAGCGCGTACGGGCCGGAGATCGGCGCGCTGGCGACCAGGTTGAACTCGTTGGACAGGTGCGCTTCGATCTCGCGCTGGGTGGCCATGGCGGCATGCCCGCCCTGCGAGAAGCCGGTCAGCATCACCTTGCCCGACAGCGGGGTGTTGAGCCGTTGCAGCACCTGGCGCGCGGCGCGCATCGCATCGATGGTGGCGCTGGCCTCGGACGCGGCGTGCAGGTAGGGGTGGAACGCGTAGGTGGACTGGCCGATGCCGAGGTAGTCGCTGCTCACCACCACGTAGCCCTGGGTGGCGAGGTGGGTGACCATGGTGTCGTCGCCCTTGTCGTCGCGGATCTCCTTGGCCTGCTCGGCGCGGCGCTGCGACTCGGTGCCCTGGCTGTAGCTCACCAGCGGGAACGGACCGGGGCACTGGCTGCCGCCCGGCACCAGCAGCGCCGCCGACGCCGTGGTGGGTTCGCCCTCGACGCCGATGGTGGCGTAGGTGAACTCGGCCACGCGCACGTCGCACTTGGCCTGGTCGGGGGATTGGTCGTTGGCCAGCAGCGTGGCGATCGCCTGACGGGTGTAGCTGGTCAGGACATTGCTCTTGAGCACGGTGCCGCGCGCCGGTGCCGCCGTGGCGGCGATGGGCAACAACGCGCCCGCGATGCCGATGAGGGAAAGTGCGCGCAGCGCCAGCCGATTCCGCTGTGTGGCCATGGAAACATCCTCGTGTCGAATCCCGGTCGCCCGGGGGGTGGGGGAGGGCGCAAACGCTACTATGTCGTCCGCATTATTTTTGCGACACGACGAGATAATATTTAGCTGCGGTATTGATTCGCATCGCACCTGACGGAATTTCACGACACATCGCATTGGAAAATGCAGAGATCCATCGATGCTGCGGCGTGCGCTGCGCCACAGTGGCGACGAGGAAAGGATGAAAGATCCGCATGGTTTCGCGCGAATCCAGCCGGATTCCGCTTTTTCGGCTGGCTGCGTGCACGTCACAGGAATTTGTCTACGCTTCTGAAGCGGACTTTTCAGAAGTCAACAATCTTGATTTCAAGATAATCGTAGGGTGGCAAGAGATAATCGCGCCCGATGATCCGAATATTGTCCGCCTCCACGAAACGCGTGGGCGGCGCAAGGACAGGAGCAGGACATCATCGACGTCGTGCGCGTCACGGCGTGTCTTGTCTGTCGCCGTGCGCGGTCGCGATGGAATTCGCACCGCGGCATAAAAAAGCCGGCGGACCTTGCGGGCCGCCGGCTGCGATCGATCTTGCCGACCCGTGCGCGGGCCAGCGGAACGGGGTCAGCGCACCTGGTACAGCACGGTGGCGCCGGGCTTGGGTTCGAACGCGGGCACCGTTTGCTGCTTCAGCGCGGTGCCCTTGGCGTCCCATACCAGGGTTTCGGACGGGTATTCGTCCTTGCGGGTCATCGCGTCGATCTGCTTGACGATCACGCTCGCGCCGGCGGGAACCTCTGGGTTCCAGGCGAACACGCCGAGCCTGCCGTAGAACACGGCCGGGGCGGTGGCGTCCAGGCGCCGATCGGGGCACATCACCAGGCCGCGGTCGAGCATCACCCGCAGCGCGCCTACCGGCACGGCCTTCACCGCCGGGGATGTGCGCTCGGTGCTGTGACCGGGGCAGACGTTGGCCGAGCGGGTCAGCATGTCCTCGACCACCTGCCGGTCGGACTGGGCCAGCGCGGGCAGGGCGACGGCGGCGAGGGCGAGCGTTGCGAGAGGGAATTTCCAGGGCATGTCGAGACTCCTTCAATGGAGGAAAGACGCCGGGTTTTGCGGGACCTGCAAAGCGGGGGACAGGCGGCCGCGGCGGCGCGGGCCGACTCTAGCAACGGGGCGGGCGGCGAATGCAAAGCGGGCGTGAGGGCGCCGGGTGGGCAGCCGCTTCTGGCGTCGAGTGCTGCGCCGCGTTCGCTCCGCGTTGCCGCAGGGTCGCGGATGGAACCGCTCCGACCGTAGCGGCGTCGCTCGCTGTGTTGTCCAGCGCGCCGCCAGCGCGGAAAGCGGGCAATCGCGTGGGAAGGGATTCAGTCCGATCGCAATGGAACCCCGCATGTGCCGATGGCTCCACTCGTCGCGGCTGAAGCCGCTCCCACAGGTGCGGCGCCCGCCTCGTCGGAGGATCACGCTGGGAGGGACTTCAGTCCCGACTGCAGGGATGTCGGATCGGCCGACGGCTTCGCTGGTCGAGGTTGAAGCCGTTCCGCAGGGATGAAGCCTGCGTCTCCAACGAATGCTGACCACCGTGCTGAAGGCCGGCCGCTCCTTGTGGGGGGGACTTCAGTCCCGACTGCAGCAAGGGTGGACGCACCGATCGCCCGCTCACAGCAACTCAGCGATACGGCCCCGGCCCGCGCCAGACCAGCTCGCCCTGGTGGTAGACCTGCAGCATGGTGATGACCTGGCGGGCGTCGCCGATGCTCTTCAGCTCCGGCGAGTCCGGCGGCAACGCGCGGCACTTGCCGGAGCCGCGGGTCAGGGCGATCTCCAGCGGGCAGACCATGCGGTACTCGGTGCCGGGCAGCAGGATGAACATCTCTTTCATGCCCTGCTGCTGCCAGGTGCGCAGCTGGCTCTCGCTGCCCAGGTCGTA
The DNA here is from genome assembly GCF_000364645.1 of Xanthomonas sp. SHU 308. Lineage (NCBI taxonomy): Bacteria > Pseudomonadati > Pseudomonadota > Gammaproteobacteria > Lysobacterales > Lysobacteraceae > Xanthomonas > Xanthomonas sp. SHU 308. Next base: position 11,634 of record NZ_AQOK01000076.1, read on the forward strand.
ATAGACCAGGTAGCCGCCGACCTCCAGGCTGGGCTGGGCCGCGTCCATGTCGTGGCGGTTGCCGCGGCTGCCTGGGCCGGCGGCCAGACCGCTGTTGTCCGGGGCGGTTTCGGTGTCGAGCGCGCCGGGCGGGCGCCCGGTCCAGGTCTGCGGACGGCGCTCGGTCGGCGGCGGCGGATTGCTGTCGGCGGTCTGCGCCGGACTCGGCGCCGGGGCGGGCGCGGGCGTGTCCGCCGCTTTCGGCGTGTCGACGCGATCGGGCGGCGGCACCGGGTCGTCGGACTGCGCAACCAGGGTGGATTGCACGGTGGTGGTGGCGCGTGTGCGCTTGGGCGCGGCGGACGCCGGCGGCGGGCTGGGCTTGGGCGGCAGCGGCTTCGCCGGCTTGTCGCTGTCGCCGAGGAAGTCCACGCGGATCCGGCTGCCGCCGGCCGCGCCCTGCGGCGTGGACATGGTGGGCTTGGCCGCATACAGCAGGGCGAGCGCCATCAGCACGTGCAGCAGCGCGCTGAGCAGCCAGGCGATCCAGCGCTGCCAGCGTTCGCTGCGGGTCTCGGCGGCGACGGGCGCGCGGTGCGACGCGCGGCTCATGCCGTCGCGGCGGCGTCGGGGAGGCCAGCCTTCATGAGGTTCCGGGGAGGGGGCGAACGTGGGAGGCCGCCATCGTACCGCTTGCGCCGGCAACGGCCATGGCAGCCGGTGCGATGGCCGGCACCGGCCGACACCTGGCGTTCACGCGCTGGGTTGCCGGCCGACCACCGCCGCCGGCCGGCGGGATGAACCGAAGCGGCACGGCCGCCGCCGCGGCCGTCGATCAGACGTAGGCGCCGACCTTGAACACTTCCACCGCCTGGGTGAGCTGCGCCGACTGCTCCTCCAGCGAGCGCGCCGCGGTGCTGGCTTCTTCCACCAGCGCGACGTTCTGCTGGGTGGTCTCGTCCATGCGCGCGATGGTCTGGTTGACCTGGGCGATGCCGTTGGCCTGCTCGTGCGAGGCGGCGGAGATCTGGCCCATGAGGTCGGTGACGTGCTGCACGCTGGCCACCACCTGGTCCATGGTGGCGCCGGCCTGGTGCACCAGCGTGGCGCCGTGGGCGACGCGCTGCACCGAGTCGTCGATCAGGGTCTTGATCTCCTTGGCGGCGCCGGCCGAACGATGCGCGAGCGTGCCGACCTCCGCGGCCACCACCGCGAAGCCCTTGCCCTGTTCGCCGGCGCGCGCGGCTTCCACCGCGGCGTTGAGGGCGAGGATGTTGGTCTGGAAGGCGATGCCGTCGATCACCGCGATGATGTCGGCGATGCGCCTGGAGGCCGCCTGGATGCCGTCCATGGTCTCCACCACCTGGCCCACTACGTCGCGGCCTTCGCTGGCCACGCCGGCCGCGCCCAGCGCCAGCTGGTTGGCGCGCTGGGCGTGCTCGGCGTTCTGCTTCACCGTGGAGGTCAGTTCCTCCATCGAGGCGGCGGTCTCTTCCAG